>WFRO01000500.1 GCA_015486475.1 Bacteroidales bacterium | reverse complement strand
TCGATGGGGTTCCAGGAGAGGTAATGGGGTTTGGACAGTTCGTCCCCGCATTTGTAAAAATTGGCCCGGAAGGTTTTTTCTGAAAGCGTTTCAATGTTGTGGTCGACGAATGCATCCACAGGGATCGCCACCATCAGGTCCCAGGAGAAATTTCCGGTCTTTTCCTCAAAGGGGGCCACGCCCAGCGAAGGATACCGTCTGATCTTTTCGATCACGTTCGGTTGCAGTTTCTCACGGGGAGAGCGGGAAAGACCTTTTTCGGCCAGGCAGGTGCCGATGCAATTGATCTCAAAGTTGTAGTAGATCCCGTCGTCTGCGGGCGAGACGAAGAACTCCACGCAGCTGTCCTGCCATACGGGAGCGTTGTCCTCCGTGAAGCGGGCACGGATCACCTCTTCCCGCACATAATATTTCAGCAGGATGTGTTTTTCATCGTAAGCCACAGCGAAATGTACCTCCGGCTTATAGGAGAATGATTTCCAGTTGATGGTGTCAATGCTCTCTTTTTCGAGGGAATCCATGTAGGCGGACATCTTTTCCGGTGAGGCCGTTCCGATATCAAAAGGGACTTTATGCAGGCAAAGGGATTTCATATCTGTGTATATTATTTTTCGATTTCTTTCCAGGCCAGGGCGCTGGCGCCCAGGATGGCAGCATTGTTCTCGGGGATCTCGGAGGGAAGGATGCGTACGGTTCCCTTGAAGATGCTCTGGATCTTTTCATTGACATATCTTTCGACAGGCTCGAAGAGAAATTTCCCGGCGTTGGAGAGTCCGCCGAAAAGAAAAACAGCCTCCGGGCTGGAGAAAGCCGTGGAGTTGACGATGGAGAGGGCGAGCATGTCGGCGGTCTTGTCGAAAGCTTCCAGGGCGATCCTGTCGCCTTCTTTGGCAGCGTCGGTGATCATCCTGGCGGTAAGATCTTCCGAAGGCACTTTCCGCAGCACGCTGTCATCCCTTCTTTGGCCCATCAACTCCTCGACGGTGCGTACGATGCCGGTGGCCGAAGCATAGGTCTCGAGGCATCCCTGGCGTCCGCAGCCGCAGTCCCGGCCTCCCGGTACCATGATGATGTGGCCGATCTCGCCGGCAAAGCCGGTAGAGCCATACAGCACCTCTCCGTTGATGACGATGCCGCTGCCCAGACCGGTACCGAGGGTATAGACGATAAAGTTCTTCATCTCTTTGGCCCCGCCGTAGATCATCTCACCCAGGGCGGCCGCATTGGCATCGTTGGTGAGCACCACCGGCACGTCCGTGTATTTTGACATCATCTCGCACAGGGGAATGACCCCGTCCCAGATAAGGTTGGGGGGCTCTTCGATCGTACCGTGGTAGTAGTTGCCGTTAGGGGCGCCGATGCCGATGGCCTGCAGCTCATAGCCGCTTCCCAATTGGTCGAGGGTCTCTGCAACGGCACCGTACAGAGCCTTTACGTAATCGTTGATATCCGGAAAATCTTTTGTGGAGATGTGGTTTTCGGCCAGGATATTACCATCCCGGTCCACGGCGCCCATTACACTGTTGGTGCCGCCTATGTCGATGCCGATGGTGATCGCTTTGCTCATATCTTTGGATCGTTTATGTGTTTATGATCAGTTTGCAGGTTCCCTTTTCAGCCGTCCGGGGACGACAAAGGAGAGGTACAGGATATACAGGATCGCCACCAGCGGCACCAGCAGACCCGTACCGGTATTGGTCAGGTCGGCCACCTTTCCCATGATGGGTGGCAGGACCGCTCCCCCCACAATAGCCGTGATCATCAGTCCGGAGAGCTCATTGGTGCGCTCCGGCATCTTGTCGATGGTGATGGAGAAGATCAGCGGGAAGATATTGGCGAAGCTGATGCCGATGAGGGAGATGCTCACGATAGCCATGCTCTTGCCGCCGAACAGCAGAAGCAACAGACCGGCTACGGAGAAGAGGGTGGTGAGGATCAGGAATTTAGAAGCTTTCATCCAGGTGAGGATGACGGCGCCGAGAAAACGGCCGGTCATCAGCCAGAAAAAGAAAAGACTGGTGCCGGCAAGACCCAGCTTCTGGATATCGAGGTGGTATTTATCTTCCAGATAGATGGGGATGCCGGAGCTCACGGAGACCTCCGCCCCCACATAGAGGAAGATGCCCAGCGTCATCAGGGCCACAAAAGGATTACGCAACAGGGCGAAGCTGGAGCGGAAAGTGGCGGGATGGGAGTCGGGGTCTTTTTTCTCATGGATGGGTGTAGGCACCAGGATGGCCAGGGTGATCAGCAGCGATACCGCATAGATGGGGAAGATGATATCCCAGCCGGCATGGAAGTAACGGGCGGCGATCACCGGGATGAGCGGTCCGGAGAGGGAGCCGATGGCCTTGACGAACTGGGCCAGCGAGAGGTTGCGGGAGTACCTGCCCTCGGGGGAGACATCCCGCATGATGGGGTTGCCCGCCACCTGCAGGATCGTGAGACCGGCACCCAACAGAAGGACCGTCAGCAGGAACATGGAATAGGGGAAAGAGTCCGGTTCGTCAGCCTTCAGACCCCCCAGGATCGGCAGCAGGAGACCGAGCAATGCAATGGAGAGTCCTACCACCATCACATGTTTTTTCCCTTTTTTATCCTGATAGATGCCCATGGGTATGGAGAGGAGCAGGAACATCAGGAGACTGGTGGAGGGGATGAGGGTGGCCATGAAGTTGCTGGTCTGGTAATGTTCGCGCACCAGTCCTACAAAAGGTCCTACGGCATCGCCGAAACCCATGGCCAGGAAGGCCAGAAAAACGGCCGTTACCTGTAACTTCGATCTCTTTTCCATATTCTAGGGTTATTTCATGATCGCGTGTAAAGGGCAAAAATAGAAACTTTCAGGGAATTATGAAACCGGGGGGTCATATGGGCTTGTCCAGTATTTCAGGCATCTCCCTGTGGATCTTCAGCACCGTTTCTCCAAAGAGGGTATTGGCCCAGGCAAACCATTTGCGGGTGAATTTTGAGGGATCATCCATATTGAACGATTCGTGCATGAAGCCGGTGCCGGCATTGGAGCGTACCAGCCACCGCAGGTTCTGCAGGATCTCCTCCCGGTCGTTGCTGGTGAGGATGCGGGCGGTGAGGGCCAGCGGCCAGATCATCTCCCTGCCCGTATGCGGACTGCCCATGCCTTCGGCAGCCTTCCCCCTGAAAAACCAGGGGTTGTCAT
>WFRO01000499.1 GCA_015486475.1 Bacteroidales bacterium | reverse complement strand
GTACTGGGCGCTGACCATCTCTCCTCCAGCCAGGAACAAAAAAAGATATATGAGCAGTACCCTCAAATTAATTATTTTTCAGAGTGATGAGCCGGTTTTCCACCAGATGCAACCCAAATGCCTCCCTCTCTCCTGCCGGTATAAAAACAGCGTAAAATTTCTTATCTTCGGGTCATTACAAAAACTTATTACAAAGATGGAAACTTTGTCAGAAGAAAACAAAAAACAATTCCGCTATGCCGGTTTCTGGCTGCGCTTTTTGGCCTATCTTATCGATTCATTTGTCCTTGGCACACTCAGTACCCTCCTTATCCTCCCCTTCTTCGGAGTGATTGTTCTCTCTGCCTTTGGGCTGGACCAGGGAATACAACAGGATATGGGAACGATCCTGGGCGTAACAGGCATTATTGCCTCCGTACTGGTCATCATCACGGTAAAACTCGTTGCCGGCTGGCTTTACTTCGCGATCATGCAGTCTTCCAAAACCCAGGCCACGCTGGGCAAGATGGCCATAGGGGCCATTGTCACCGATCTCGAGGGGAACCGGATAACTTTCGGCAGGGCTACGGCCCGCTATTTCAGCAAGATGATTTCCGACATGACCGCTTATATCGGATACATCCTCGCCGGCCTGACCGAAAAAAAACAGGCCCTCCATGATATGATCGCCGGCACCCTGGTGATCCTGAAGTAATAACCTTCTCAACACGCTCCCGGACATCCCATGGAAAAACGTGTAACTATCTATTCGGAAACAGGACGTCTGAAAACCGTGCTGGTACATACCCCCGGCCCGGAGATCGAGAATATGACGCCCGGTGACGCCGAACGTCTCCTTTACAGCGACATCCTGAACCTCTCCATTGCCGGCAAAGAGTACCGGCAGTTCCGGGAGGTGCTCGCCCGGCATGCCGAAGTGCTGGAGATACGGGATCTTCTCAAAGAGGTATTGCAGGATGAGAACATAAAGAATGACATTATCCGGGAGACCTGCAGCCGGGAGGAATGCCCGGGGATGGAGGAATTGCTGGGAGATCTTTCTCCGGAACAGATCGTCACTTACCTGATCGAAGGGGTGGAAAAAAGAGCCGATACCCTGACCGACTTCCTGAGCCGCGAGAGATATGCTCTGCGGCCGCTGCATAACCTTTTCTTCACACGGGACGCCGGCTTTGCTCTGTTCGATCATCTGTTCACCAGCAGAATGGCTACGGCCGTCCGTTCCCGTGAAGCGACCATCATGGACGTGATCTTCCGTCATCATCCCCGTTTCCGGGGCACCCGGGTGATCACGGGCCGTACCTTCCCCGATGCCGAAGCCCGCATGGAGGGAGGGGATATGATCATCGCCAGGGATAACCTGATCATCATGGGTAACGGCATACGTACCTCTACCAAAGGGATCGACACCATCATTCAGGAACTGGGGACATCGCGGAAAGAGCCTTTCACGGTCCTCGTCCAGGAGCTGCCCCACCAGCCTGAATCGTTCATCCATCTCGATATGGTCTTCACCCTCCTCGACGATCATACCTGCATGACCTTTGAACCGGTCATCCTCAAACCTGTCAAATACCAGACGGTTATGATACAGGTCGACGGAGGGAAAGTGCAGAAGATCCGCTATGTGGACAACCTGCTCACCGGGCTGCGGGAAGCCGGCATGGACCTGGAGCCCCTGCGTTGCGGTGGCGGCAACGATCCCCGGATACAGGAAAGGGAGCAATGGCACAGCGGCGCCAACTTCTTCGCCCTGGGCCCCGGCAAAGTAACAGGTTATGCCAGAAATGTATACACCATCGAAGAGCTTAATAAACACGGCTTCGAGGTATTACGGTCGCAGGAGATCATCACGGGAGAGAAGGACCCCGGACAGTACGACCGTTATGTTGTGACCATCGAAGGGTCAGAACTGCCCCGTGGCGGCGGCGGCGCCCGCTGCATGACCCTGCCCCTCTGGCGTGACTGATGCAGGCAAAAAAAAATCCCGCCTTTCAGGCGGGATATATTTTTTCCGGAAAGAATCTTCTATCCTACCAGCTCTTTCACCTTGTCCGCAGCCTCCTGCAGCGTGATAGCCGAGTAAACCTTCAGCCCTGACTTGTCGATCAGCTCTTTTCCTTCCCTGGCATTGGTACCCTGCAGACGCACGATCACCGGCACCGGGATATCTCCTACCTTATGATAGGCATCCACCACACCCTGTGCCACACGGTCACACCGGACAATACCTCCGAAGATATTGATCAGGATCGCTTCCACATTGGGTTCCTTGAGGATGATACGGAATCCGGCTTCCACGGTCTCGGCATTGGCCGTACCTCCCACATCCAGGAAATTGGCTGGCTGCCCCCCCGAAAGCTTGATGATGTCCATCGTGGCCATGGCCAGGCCGGCGCCATTGACCATACAACCTACATTGCCATCCAGCTTGATGAAGTTGAGCCCGTACTTACCGGCTTCCACTTCCGAAGGATCTTCCTCCGAAAGATCACGTAACTCCATGTAGTCCTTGTGCCGGAACAAAGCATTGTCATCCAGGTTCACCTTGCAGTCCACGGCGATGATCCGGTCGTCAGAGGTCTTCAGCACAGGGTTGATCTCGAACAGCGAGCTGTCCGTCTTATCATAAGCAGTGTAAAGGGCTGTGACAAATTTCACCATCTGCTTGAAGGCCTTGCCCGACAATCCCAGGTTGAACGCGATGCGCCTGGCCTGGAAACCCAGCAGTCCTACCGAAGGATCCACCTCTTCACGAAAAATAAGATGAGGCGTTTTCTCTGCCACCGATTCAATATCCATCCCTCCTTCGGTGGAATACATGATCACATTCCTGCCCGTCTCGCGGTTCAGCAGAACACTCATGTAATATTCCTTGATCTCCGACTCTCCGGGATAATATACATCCTCGGCGATGAGCACTTTGTGGACGACCTTGCCTTCAGGGCCTGTCTGGTGTGTGACCAGTGTCATGCCGATCATCTTCTTCGCCAGCTCTTTCACCTCATCAATGCTTTTGGCCACTTTGACACCCCCGCCTTTGCCCCTTCCGCCTGCATGGATCTGGGCCTTGAGTACCCACATCTTCGTTCCTGTCTGGCGTGTAAGCTCCTTGGCAGCATCCACCGCTTTTTCGGGTGTGGAAGCAACAATACCTTCCTGAATGGCTACGCCGAAACCTTTCAGAATGTTTTTCCCCTGATATTCATGAATGTTCATTACGCGTTTTTTTTAAATTAAGAAGCCCAAAAATACGCTTTTTACCACACATATCAAAGATGTTTTTCAACCACCTTCCTGTCCCCGGACAACATGATCTGATCATGTCAGGGAATATATGTAATTTTGCCTGAAAGCCCTGAAGAAATGAGCGACCGTTTCAGAAAATTACTGAATGAAGAACTGGGCAGGAAAAGCACCGAAGAATACCGCACAGCCAAAAAGTTCCCGGTAACGGTCGTGCTGGACAATGTACGCAGTCTCAACAACATCGGTTCTGTGTTCCGTACTGCCGACGGTTTCCTGGTCGAAGAGGTGATCCTGTGTGGTATCACGGCCACCCCTCCCCACCGGGATATCCGGAAAACGGCTTTGGGAGCTACCGAATCGGTGCCCTGGCAGTATTTTGAACATACCCGGGATGCGATCCTGGCCCTCAGGGAAAAGGATCATGTCATCATCTCCGTCGAGCAGGCCGAAGGCAGTATCTCTCTCGACCGGTTCCGGC
>WFRO01000498.1 GCA_015486475.1 Bacteroidales bacterium | reverse complement strand
GAGTGTACAAGTGGAAAGTATAAAGTATAAAGGCTAAAGTATAAAGGCTAAAGTAAAAAGGGGTGCTGGGTGCTGGGTGCTGGGTGCTGGGTGCCCGTCCGCCCGGACGAATGTCCATTCGGACGGGGCTGACGCCAGTCGGACGGGGGTACTGGGGAATAGCTCAGAGCTCAGAGCACAGGGCACAGGAATAGTCCCGATGTCTGAGAAATGATGAAGAAATGATGAGATAATGCGGTAATGCGATAATCCAAATAACAACTCCAAACTCTAGGCACTCCACACTCCAAACTTCCTAAATAGGTATTTTTCAACATCCGGTCCCGGCCCATTAAAGAGAGATCATCATGTCTTCATCTTCCGGTAAAATAAGACAGGTTTCCATATTGATCTCGCTGATCATAGCCGGCGAAGCCATTTTTTTTCTGCCTTTTGTTGTGCCCCGGATCTTCCGTCCGTCCCTGCTGGCCCTGTTTGATATCAACAATACCGGGCTTGGCAGATATTTCTCCGTTTACGGTGTTGTAGCCATGATCTCCTATGCCCTGGGAGGTCCTTTGGCCGACCGGTTTCCGGCGCGTAATCTGATGGCGCTGGCCCTGTGGCTGACCTCCGCGGGAGGACTCATCATGGCCAGGGTACCTTCTCCTGCGGTGATGCTGGCCTTATATGCCTTCTGGGGCGCCACGACCATTTTACTGTTCTGGGCTGCCCTCATCCGGGCTACCCGGGAATGGGGAGGCACGGGATTCCAGGGCAGGGCTTTCGGTTGGCTCGAGGGAGGCAGGGGCGCTATCGCAGCCACCGCAGGTACCGTCAGCGTTGTGCTGTTCTCCTGGTTCACCACTGCCCCGACCGTAGCATATGACGCTGCACAGGGGATCCAGCCGTTGCAGGTGATCATCCTGATCGTTTCGGGGTTCACTTTTCTCAGCGGCCTGCTGATCTGGATCTTCGTGCCGCCGGGAACGGTCAGGGGAACCGAAAACGAAACCATTTCCCGGACCCTGCAAAAAGTGGTTTATGTGCTCAGAAAACCGGCGGTCTGGTTGCTGGCGGTGATGATCATCTGTGCCTATGCCGGCTACAAGATCACCGATGATCTTTCACTCTACGCCAGGGAGGTCCTCGGATTTTCGGAAACGGCCGCCGCCGGGGTCGGTGCCTCGGCCTTATGGCTACGTGCCCTGGTCGCCATCCTGGCCGGCGTGCTGGCAGACCGTCTGAACGGCGTTTGGGTGATCATCGGCGCTTATGCGCTTACACTTGCCGGCAGCCTGATGATCGGTGCCGGCATCATGCAGGCGGACACCGGCATCACGCTCCTTTATCTGACGCTTACCGCAGCAGGCATCTATGGTGTCAGGGCCCTCTATTTCGCCGTTCTCGGGGAAGCGAACATTCCGGTAGCGCTTACCGGCACAGCCGTTGGGATCGTTTCTTTCATCGGTTTTACACCGGATATCTTTATGGGACCGTTGATGGGATATCTGCTGGACACGCACCCCGGCCCGGAAGGTCACCAGCATCTGTTCCTGACCCTGGCCGCTTTTGCCCTGACGGGTCTGGTCACCAGCATCTTTTTTAAGAGATATACCAGGAAAAGGGGGTAAATTCCAGAAATGTGCAGAAACGCACGGTCGTACGTCACTGCTATTCCATTCCTGTATTTTTAAGATCCCGAATTACCGGATGGTCATTTGTGGATCTCATATTCGGGACCCTCCTCGAAGAGGATCTCTTCGGCTCTTTTCAGTTCCTCTTCAGAGCCTTTCAATATTACCAGGAATTTTCCTTTTTTCAGGTGTTCATGTAATTTAACCACATGCTCCTTATCCACTCCGAGGGTAGCCAGGAGGGAGGCCATGCCTCCGGTAACAAGGCCGAAATCAAATCCTGCTACTGCTCCCACCACAGCGCCGGCGCCATATAAAAAGCCGAAGCCGGGGATGGCAAACACCCCGATGCCCGACAGCACCCCCACCAACAACCCTGCACCGGTACCCACCAGGACCGGAGCATCCTTGGCAGGTTCCGTGGACTTGATATGAACATGCTCGCCCACCACATCCGCGCCTCCCATAACGGAGACATTGCTCATATCATACTTATTATCATTCAGGATATTAACAGCCTCAATAGCATTGTCATGCGAATTATAAACCAAAGTCACTGTTTTCATGATCTCCTCCTTAAATGTTTTTAAATTATTCCTGCCCCGCTATCACACTCCTTTTAGTTCTGTAACAAATGTAGCAATAATTATTCCAATATAACAATAGGAAGTGTGGAGTTGGAAGTTAAAAGTGAGCTAAAGTGCCTAAAGTTAAAAGTTGGTGGTGCTAAGTACTGGGTGCTGGGTACTGGGTGCTGGGTACTGGGTGCTGGGTGCTGGGTGCTGGGTGCTGGGTGCTGGGAAGGAATGCGTGAATGATTGAATGCGTGAATGATTGAAAAATCAGAATTCAGAATTCAAAAATCAAAAATATTTCGCTTTATCGCTTTATCGCTTCATCGCTTCATCGCTTCATTAGTTCTTCCACCATTCCCTGCCGGCAGCCAGGCATTCTTCCAATTTTCCATTATTCCATTCTTCATCCTTCCGGCTTCATCACCACCCCTTCCCGTTTTCGGCCGTCGATGCGGATGAGGAGGGGTTTGCCGAAACGCACATGGCGGATGAAACGGTCTTCATAGAGGGCGGGCTGGCTGTCGAGGAAAGCAGTGTCGTAATGGTCTCTCTCCCCGGCTGTGTTGACCGTGAAATACCCCACCCGGAAGGAGGTAAGGTTCTGGAAGAAGTGTGTCCCCTGGCTGGGGTCGATGCGGTAATCCTCCTGCGAAGCCTCCACGATCAGGCGGGCCTGGGAGATCTGCGGCCATTTCACGGGGATCCCCAGCCACGGGTCGGAGGAGCCCCACCGTCCCGGACCGATGAGGATGTATCCTCTCTCCTCTTCCCTCAGCAGGGCATTGCGCTGCTCGATATCCGCAGCGATCTCCCTCGTAAAGGCGGCATCAAAGCTCTCCGGCCTGACATAGATCACGTCCTGCACATCACTGACCACGCCGTTGCCCAGCGCCGAAGCGGATATCAGCAGGGCCTTTTCGGGATTTACTTTCCCTAAGTCCACATGCACTGCCTGGTCGGTGTCCACAATGGGACGTATCTGCAGAAAATAGAAGATCATCGGCTGCTCCGGCGGGGTCTCCAGATCAGCGGCAAACTCGATCTCTATGGGATTGCCCATCTCCTGTTGTCCCACGGTCAGGATCTCTTTCAGGATGCCGGCCAGCGGGAAGCGTTCATACTGCAGGATGTTGGCAAAAGTAATGATGCGTTTGCCTTCCTCCAGGATGCCGTCGCGGATCATGTTGTTCTGATGATCGTAGGTGGAGGCCACCCACCGCAGGGCCTCATCTTCGGGAGCTTTGCGGATGGGAAGCTTCTGCAGGTTGACCCCGTCGTTGACCGAGGGGACAAAATGGGCCATGTCCATGTCGAGGGCATAAAAACGGCTCTGTGTCTCTTTCAGTGCGTTCTCGATCGAGGAGAGCTGCAGGATCTTCTTCGGATAGCCGGGAGAGAAACGCAGCGACCGCTCCCCGTCGACGATGAGCTTGCCCAGGCCGAAAGCCACATTGGCGATGCCGTCGGCCGGTTCCTCCGGCGGGATGGGGTAGAAATTGATCGAACGTGCCACCCCCGACAGCGTGGGATAGAAAAGGTTGCCATGAGGCCTGCCACACACCTCCTGCATGACAATACCCATCTTTTCCTCGTCAATGACATTGGAAGTGGCACTCATATAAGCTTTGCTGTTGCGGAAGTAAACCGAAGCATATACCTGTTTGATGGCCAGGGCGATCGCATCCAGCATCGTTTCACGGTCTTTGTTGAAGGGGACCATATAGGTCGAGTAGATCCCGGCAAAAGGCTGATAATAGGAATCCTCCAGCTTGCTGGAAGAGCGAACTGCCACGGGGTTGCGGGTAATGGCCAGGAAAGCGCGCAGGTCCTCCCGGAAGCTCTCCGGCAGACGGGCCGCCACAAAATGGCTCAGGATCCCTTCATCCTCCATGTCGGAGAGGCCTACAGGATAAAGATCATTGCTCTCCATGAACTCATCGAAGATCTCGGTGGTCACCACCACCGTGCGCGGGATGGTGATCTGCACCCCCTCAAAGCGGTTGTGGAGCTTGTTCTGCTTGATCATGCTGTTGAGGAAAGCCAGTCCCCGCGCCTTACCTCCTATGGAACCATCGCCGATACGGGAAAAGATCACATACTCATCGTAGGTCCCGGCATTGAATTTGGCGATGACCCCGCGTCCCCGGCCGATGCGGTAGCTGGAGATCGCCACATAGACGAACTTGCGCAGATCGTCGAGCGTCTCAAAATCCTCCCGTTTGAGGTACTTGAACATCTGGGCCAGCGAAAAAAGAGCCCGGGCATTCAGCCATTTGGAGAAATGATCACGCCGTGTATGGTAATCAAGCGTCTTGTCAGGGATCGTCATCATTTTCTGCTGGAACTCCCGCAGGTTGGAAGCACGATCTACCTCTTCCAGAGTATCGGGGTCGCGGAAAATAAAAGGACCGAAACCGAAATTTTTGATGATATACTCTTTCAGCTCTTTGGAAAGGTTTTTGGAATATTTATGGATAAATCCGGCATCAAGCTTTTCGGATTTCTCCTTCACCGCTAGATCGGACGACTGCAAGAGAAAAGGCATGTGGGCATCAAAGGAGCGCACATAGTCCAGCAGTTTGAAGCCGGCCTCAGGATCCTTTACTCCGTTATTTTTGAATGAAAGGTCCGAGATCACTCCGAGGGTATTGTACCGGTATTTGTCAAAGAGGGCCATGGCCTCATCCAGGTCGGTAGCCAGCAGGATCTTCGGCCGTCCCCGCATGCGCAGCATCTTCTGGTGCTCATTAAGCCCTTCCATCTGGTACTCTTTCGACTGGCGCAGGATGATACGGTACAGGTTCGGCAGATAAGAGGAGATAAAACGTATCGAGTCCTCCACGAACAGGATATTCTGAACGCCCACCCTGAGGATATCGTTCGGCGCGTTCATTTTATCCTCTATCAGCTTGATGATCGCCAGGAGGATATCCGCATTCCCCAGCCAGCTGAAGACATAATCGATGGCCGAGAGGTCTTCTTCTTCGATCTTCCTGCTCACCTCGCGCGAGAAGTAGGTCAGCACCACTATGGGGATATCGGGCTGGATGACCCTCATCTCTTTGGCCAGGGTAAAGGTATCCTTGTCGCCGATGCGCAGGGCCGAGATCACCAGGTCGATCTGGTCCTCCTCCAGGATGCGAAATGCTTTCTCCGGCGTATCTGCCTGGATGACCATGGGAGGATACCGCAGGTTGAGCGAGACGTATTCGTTGAAGATCTGCTCCTCGATGCGTCCGTCCTCCTCCAGGATAAAAGCATCGTAGTTACTGCAGACCAGCAACACCTTATGGATGCGGTTCTGCATCAGCTTGTCGAAGGAGGTATCCGTAAAATCGTAGGCGATATTATACGGTATGTTGCGTATCCGGTTGACCTGCAGTTTGCTTTTCATGGATAATGATCTTTCTCAGACAAGAATGGCAGCTGCCCTTTTTTTCCCGTCCATATATATCTTCAGGGGTTTTTCAAAACGCACATGTTTACAGAAGGTGCCTTCCTCCACCACCTGCTGTTCTTTCAGCACATCCCAGCGGATCAGGTCCTCGTCGTTGTAATACTGCACAGAGAAGTATCCGATGTTCATGGAGGTGACATTGTGAAAGAAATGGGAGCCCAGGGAAGCATCCAGGGGAAAATCCTCCAGGCTGGTTTCCACGATCGCCTTGGCATGGGAGATCTGCGGCCAGTTCACGGGGATGCCGATGAAACGGTCGCGTGTGCCCCAGCGGCCCGGCCCGATGAGCAGATAATAACGGTGATCCCGGACGAACCGTTCATTCATGGCAGCCACCTCGGCAGCGATCTCACGCGTACGGGTATTGTCGAACCGATCGGGATCCACAAACACGACGTCGGTGACGGTATCTATCTTGCCGTTGCCCATGCTGCGGGAGCTGTACAGGAGCAGGTGCTCCTTATCCAGCTTATTCAGATCGATCCGTATATCCAGATCGGCGCTTACCAGCGGCTTGATCTGCAGGATATAGAAAGTAGCTTCCCCCTCCTCATCTTTTTCCAGGTCCACCGCATACTCTATCTCCACCAGCGAGCCCATGGCTTCCCGGAACACATCGAGCATCACATCGATGGTATGGGCCATGGGTATGTAGTCATATTTCAGGATATTGGCAAAGTTGACCACGCGGGGGCCGGCCACATCGAGCCCCGGCTCGAGGCGGTCATTATCGGCATCATAGACCGACGCACAGTGTTTCAGTGTGCCATGCCGCTCGGCATCGGCCAGGGAGAGACGTACCAGCCCCACCTCCTCCCCCTCCAGGAGGTTAAAATCCTTCTTCCGCAGATCGACCGCAAAGAACTCGGTCTGGGAGTTCTTGAAAAGGTAGCGGGTGGTATAGACCTCATTGCGCGGATAGCGGGGTGAGAAACGATAGGCTTTCTCTCCTTCCATCACGTACTGTCCCAGGCCGAGGGCTGCAATGGCAAAGCCCTCTTCCGGCTCCATGTGGCCGACGGGATAATAATTGTACGACTGGGCCGTCCCGCTGATATGGGGATAGAAAAAATCTTCGTGACGTGAGCCCACCACCTCCTGGATGACCACCGCCATCTTCTCCTCGTCGATCTTATAGTCGATCGCCTCAAAGTACAGCTTGGCATGGGGGGAATAGATGGAAGCAAAGACCAGCTTGATGGCCTCCTCGGCCTGACGCAAACGCACCTCCAGGTCGGGATGGGAGTTGGGGAGGATATAGGTGCGGAAGATGCCCGAGAAAGGCTGGGTGAGGGAGTCCTCGAGCAGGCTGGACGACCGTATGGCAATAGGGTTCTTTATCTTCTCCATATAGACCCGCAGCCGTGCTTCCAGATCATCGGTAATGGTCGCCTCCACAAAGCGCTTCTGCAGCCGCTCGTAGTTATCTTCTTTGACGGCATACTCCCGCAGGTTATTGCTGTCCATGAAGATGTCGAACTCATCCGTGCCCACAATGGCAGTGAGCGGAGTACGTATATTGATATCGGGCACCAGCCCGGAGAGCTCGAAACGGTAGATAAGGGTATTGATGAAGGTGAGGCCCCTGCCTTTACCCCCCAATGATCCGGAAGCCATGCTCACGATGTTCTTTTCATCCGTCACGGCCTGCCGGGTGAAAGGCACCAGCTTGCCGCGGTCCTGTTCGCTGCGGCGCTCGCGGACCACCTGCACCAGAAACTCGCGCAGCTCCCGGATGCTCTTAAAGTCGGACACCTTCAGGGGGTTGATGATCCTGGCGATACGTGTCTCTCCCCGCGCCATGAGCCAGAGGGAAAAATGGTTCTTCATGGCATGATAGGCCAGCGAGTCCTCGGGGATCGTTTTGAGATAATCCTCAAACTCGTCCATCG
>WFRO01000497.1 GCA_015486475.1 Bacteroidales bacterium | reverse complement strand
CTGCTGCGGTCGGGGCCTGTGGCTGTGGGGATCTTTACCGCCGGTTTTGCCGCCTCGGCGGTGGAGATGTTGCTGCTTTTCATCTTCCAGATCATTTACGGTTATGTCTATCTGATGACGGGCATCCTCATCACCCTCTTTATGGCCGGCATCGCTGTGGGAGCGCGCTATCCTCTGCCTCTCTCCGGCCTCTCACATCTCTCCCCCTTTAAAAGATTTACGGGCACCGGCCTGCTGATAGCCCTGGCCGCAGCCACCCTGCCCCTGCTGGTGATATTGTTGCGTTCCATTACCGCCACTGCTCCCGGCGAAGGCCTGTTACTGTTATACACCTTTTCCTTTGCTTATCTCACCGGCCGTCTGTTCTCGCTGGGAAGCACCCTGCGCAGAGGAGAGGCTTCACATACGGCCTCCTCGCTTTACAGCGCCGACCTGGCCGGAGGCGCTCTGGGAGCGCTCTCCGTGGCTGCACTCCTCCTGCCCCTCGAAGGGATCCGAGGCACAGCCTTGCTGATCACCTTTGCAAGTTTGCTCTCGGTGATCTACCTGCTGTTGCGCCGGAAAAAGATCACGGGATGAAAAAGTACAACCTGTTCAGATTTTTTATAATTTGGGAGAACGGGAAAAAAGCACGGATGGAAAGGAGGTAAAACCATGGCAAGAAAGATGAACAAAAGGGATTTCCTGAAGATAAGCCTGGCCGCCACCGGGGGGATGATGAGCCTGAACAGTTTCGGGATACGGCCGTTCCTCCCCGGCACCAAAGAGAAACCGTGGAAATGGAGCAAGGTGGCCATGTACCAGACCGAGACACCACGCGGCGTGCGCTGCCTGATCTGTCCCAACGAATGTACACTGAAAGAAGGTGAGTGGAGCGACTGCCGCAACCGGGTGAACATAGGAGGCACCTTGTACACCATGGCCTATGGCAACCCCTGTGCCGTACATGTCGACCCCGTGGAGAAAAAGCCGCTGAACCATTTCCTCCCCGGCAGCAGGGCTTTCTCGATAGCCACCGCCGGCTGCAACCTGGCCTGCCTCAACTGTCAGAACTGGACCATCTCCCAGAAATCTCCCAAAGAGACGCGCAACTTCGATATGATGCCCGACAAAGTGGTGGAGAACGCCAAAAAATACAAGTGTGAATCCATCGCCTACACCTATTCCGAACCCGTCACCTTCTATGAATACACCCTCGACACCTCCAAACTGGCCCGGCAGGAAGGAATACGCAACATCCTGGTGTCGGCCGGGTACATCCATGAAAAACCCCTGCGGGAGCTATGTCAGGTGATCGACGCCGCCAACATCGACCTGAAATCCTTTAGCGATGCCATCTACATGAAACTTAACGCCGGCAAGCTGCAGCCCGTCCTGGACGGACTGAAGATCTTCCACGAAGAAGGGGTGTGGCTGGAGATCACCAACCTGATCGTCCCTGAATGGACCGACGACCTGGATATGATCAAAAGGATGTGCGACTGGCTCTATGACAACGACCTCTACAACTACCCCCTGCACTTCTCCCGGTTCCATCCCGACTACAAGCTCACCCAACTGCCTCCCACACCTCTCTCCACGCTGGAGAAAGCCCGCGAGATCGCCCTGAAAGCCGGCATCAAATTCGTATATATCGGCAACGTACCGGGGGGTGATTATGAGAATACCTACTGCCCCAAATGCCACAAGCTCCTCATTGAGCGTAAGGGTTACCTGATCACCCAAAATCACATCAAGGACGGTAAGTGCGAATATTGCGGGGAAGAAATTCCAGGAGTATGGAAGTAAGAACGATGAATGGCGAATGACGAACAAAAAAGTTCCCGTTCGTCGATCATCGTTCAACGTTCGACATTCCTTTTCATTCTCTCCAGTCCTGTTCGCATCACGGGGGTACCGGCAAACAGGTCTTTGAACTCCTCTTCGGTCATTTTCTCCCAGTCGTCACGGGTGAGAGACAGACGTCGTTCATCAGGAAGAAAATCGGGAACCTGGTGGAGAGGGGCTTTGCGATTCCAGGGGCACACCTCCTGGCATATATCACAGCCGAAGACCCATCCATTCAGGTCTTCCGGCGCTTCGGCAGGGAAGTCCTTCCCTTTGTATTCGATGGTCCAGTAAGAGATACAGCGGCCGGCATCGACCGTGCGGTTGGGCAGGATGGCCTGTGTGGGACAAGCCTCCACACAGCGGGTGCAGCTGCCGCAGTGATCCTTCACCTCGTCCTCATCATACGCCAGCTCCAGGTCGAGGATCAGCTCACCCAGAAAAAACCAGGATCCTTTTTTTGTGACCAGCAGGCTGTTCTTCCCGGTCCAGCCCAGACCCGCCCGCACCGCCCAGGCACGTTCCAGCACCGGCGCCGAATCGACAAAAGCACGTCCTTTCGCCGGCGTCAGCTCTTCGTTGATCCACGTCAGCAGGCCATTCAGCTTTTTCTTTATCACCTTGTGGTAGTCCCGGCCAGGGGCATAGCGTGAAATGCGGGGGATATCGTCCCCTTTGTCATAAATATCATCGCCGGGATAATAGTTCAACAGAACCACGATGATGCTCCTGGCGCCGGGAACAAGCCGGGCAGGATCGAGACGTTTTTCAGTGTTGCGGGCCATGTAGTCCATCCCCGCATGGTAGCCCTCCATCAGCCAGGTGAGGAGACGGGAGCGTTCTTCCTCCAGCGGCTCCGCCCTGACAATGCCACAGGCATCAAACCCCGTCTCCAGGGCCTTCGCCTTAATATATTCAGATAACTCTCCGGGAGATAACATTCAAACTTTCATCCTTCGACCTTCAACCCTCTTCATTCGTCGTTCGTCATTCATCATTCGACATTCGAACTTCCTCTTCCCTCTCCCTCATTCGTCGTTCAACATTCGACCTTCGAACTTCCCTTTTCCCTCACACCCCCTCGGTCCCCTAAAGGGGATGTCCGCCCACTTATCGATCTGTCAATATCCATCGACCTGGCCGTGTGGGCAAGCTCAGGAACTTTTGTATTGGGTTTCCTCCTTCAATGAGTCAGAGGGGCAGGCCCGTTCGTCGTTCATCATTCGACATTCGACATTCGAACTTCCTACAGCATCCCCAGCATCAGCATAGCCTCTTCCGACATCATGCTCTTGTCCCACGGCGGATCGAAAGTGAGTACCAGGTCCAGCTCTTTCACCCCGGGGATCGCCTCGATCTGCTGTTTCACATCGTTGAGGATCTGATCGGCAATGGGACAGTTGGGAGCTGTAAGTGTCATCTTCACCATCACCCGGCCGTCCTCTTTCACATCGATCTCGTAGATAAGCCCCAGATCATAAATGTTGACGGCAGGTATTTCCGGATCGTAGATATTCTTCAGAGTAGCTACGATCTTTGTCTCCAGCTCAAAAGTATCCACTTTTTTCTCTTCACTCATAGTACTATCGTTTTTTATTTTTGGGCCGACAAGGCCACTGCATACATCCTGATCTGCCTGACCATCGAGGCCAGTCCGTTGGCCCGGGTGGGCGAAAGATGTTCCTGCAGACCTATGCGGTCCAGAAAAGCGGTATCTGCATTTTTCACCTCTTCGGGGGTGTGGCCGGAGAAAACGCGTATCAGCAGCGCGATGATCCCCCGCGTGATAATGGCATCACTGTCGGCGGTAAGGACCATCTTCCCCTCCCGGTCCAGCCCGGCATGCAGCCATACCCGCGAAGTACACCCCTCGATCAGGTACTGGTCGGTTTTATACTTCGGATCGATGGGGGGCAGATCTTTCCCCAGCTCGATAAGGTAATTGTACTTGTCCATCCAGTCGTCATAGACACTGAACTCTTCAACGATCTCTTCCTGGATATCCTGAATGCTCATAACCTTTTGTTTTAGAAAGGGAAAGGGTTCCCTTATTTTAACATTTCAACAATTCTCAATAAACTATTCAACAGCCAGTCCGCTTCTTCTTTGGTATTGTAAAATGTAAAAGAAGCTCTCACGGTCCCGGCGATGCCGTAATGATCACACAGCGGCTGGGCACAGTGATGCCCCGTGCGTACAGCTACCCCCAGCTTATCGAGGAGTGTGCCCACATCAGAGTGATGGAGGTCCCCGATAAGGAAAGAAAGGATCGCTGTTTTATGCGACGAATTGCCGTAAATTTTCAGCTCAGGCACCTCCTTCAGCCGGGCAGTGGCATAGTCCAGCAACTCCTGCTCCCACGCCATGATATTTTCCAGACCCAGATCGCGGAGATAATCCAGGGCCGTGGCCAGGCCGATCGCACCGATATAGTTCATGGTCCCTGCCTCGAATTTCAGTGGCAGATCCTCGTAAATGGTCTTCTCGAAGGTCACCTTCTTGATCATGTCGCCGCCGCCCTGGTAAGGAGGCATCTCCTCCAGCCATTTCTCCTTTCCATACAAGACGCCTATGCCGGTAGGCCCGTAGATCTTGTGCCCGGAGAAAACATAGAAGTCACAATCCATGTCCGTCACATCGGTGATCTCATGCTGTATCCCCTGGGCACCGTCCACGAGTACGGGCACACCGTGACGATGGGCGATCTCTACGATCTCCTTTACCGGATTGACCGTCCCCAGCACATTGGACACCTGGGTCACGGCCAGCAGACGCGTTTTTTCCGTGATCAGCGTATCCAGGGTCTCCAGCCGCAGCTCCCCGGCCTCATTGACAGGGATCACCTTGAGACTGGCTCCTTTGCGTTCGCACAACATCTGCCAGGGCACGATATTGGCATGATGTTCCATCTCCGTCAGCAGGATCTCATCGCCGGCCCGGACATATTTCTCGCCGAAGGAGAAAGCCACCGCATTGATGGAAGAGGTGGTCCCGTGGGTGAAAATGATCTCATGGGCATGGGCAGCATGGATAAACTGTCTCACCGTCTCGCGGGCCGCTTCATAATGCTCGGTGGTGATCACACTGAGATGATGTCCTCCGCGGTGTACATTGCTGTTCTCCCGGTCATACAACCTTTCAATGGTCTCCAGTACCACCCGGGGCTTCTGAGTGGTGGCACCGTTGTCGAGATAGACCAAAGGCTTGCCATACACCTGCTGATCCAGGATCGGGAAGTCTTTTCTTATTTTTTGAATATCCAACATAATTATGCAGGTTATTTTTGGTAATCAACAAAACAGGTATGGCAGCGGGGCAGCTCTCCGCGGAGCCTGCGGTCCACCAGCTCGCGTATCCTGTCGCGCAGCGGATCGATCTTTATCTCGCGGATCACCTCATGGGCAAAGGCATACATCAGCAACATACGGGCCTCATACTCAGGGATACCGCGGGAACGCAGGTAGAACAAGGATTCCGTATCCAGCTGCCCCACCGTGGCCCCGTGGGTACATTTCACATCGTCCGCATAGATCTCCAGCTGGGGCTTGGTGTTCATCCGTGCCGTATCTTTCAGCAGTATATTCTTGTTCACCTGGTAAGCTTCTGTTTTCTGGGCTCCCGGCCGCACGAGGATCTTCCCTTCAAAAGCCCCCTCAGCCTCATCATCCAGCACCCCTTTGTAAGTCTGTGTGCTGGTGCAGTGGGGAGCGGCATGATCAATGAACAGGGAATGGTCCATGTGCTGCTCCCTGTCGGAGAGAAAAAGTCCCAGGGCATGGTTTTCCGCACCCTCTCCGTTGAGTTTCACATCCAGATTGTTGCGGATCATCCCCCCATGCAGGGAGATCATGGTGGAGGTCACACGGCTGTTACGTCCCTGATGCACAAAATAATGCGAGATATCGCTCATCGAATTGTGTTCGTTCTGCAGACGTGTGATCTCCAGCGAGCTGTTCTCACCGACATAAAACTCCTTGACCGCGTTGGAGAGCACACGCTTCTCCGTCAGGGCATGATCGCAGATCAGGAGTCCTCCCTGCGCATTCTTCCCCAGGATCACCAGGCTGCGGGGCTGTACCATCACTTCCCGGTCACTGCGGATCAGGTTGATCACCTGCACCGGTTTCTCCATGACGGCATTGTCCGGCACATAAAGGAAAAAACCATCTGCGGCAAAAGACCTGTTCAGGGCGGCCAGCCCGTCAGAGGATTCCGAGGCATAACGATCCAGATAAGGCTCCACCAGGTCGGGACGCTCCCGCACCGCCTGCCGCAAGCCACCCGCCAGCACGCCGCCGGGGAGCTCCTGCAGATGATCTTCTTTCTCAAAGTAGAAACCGTTCAGCACCGTGAACACCCATGTGTTCAATGTCGGTATGTCGCAGCGGAAGATCTCCTCAATACGGAAATCATGATGCTCCGGCGCCGTCACCGCCTGATATCCTTCTGCGAGGATCTCTGCCACGTCGGTATATTTGTACCGCTCGTTCTTCTTCCCGGGGATACCATACCGCATGAACTGCTCCAGGGCACGTGCCTGCACCTTCCCCATCAGACCTTCTCCGGCCTGTTTGGGAAACCGCTCCAGGATGGCAGTATCCGGATCTTTAGGTGGTTTTTTCTCTACAACGATCATAAGGCTCCGTTCAAACTGTTCTCATACTCTTCCTTCAGCCAGTCGTACCCTTTCTCCTCCAGCTCGAGGGCCAGCTCCTTGCCGCCCGACCGGATGATGCGCCCCTTGTACAGGACATGCACAAAGTCCGGCACGATGTAGTTGAGCAGACGCTGGTAATGCGTGATGACGATCGTGGAGGAATCCGGCCTCTTCAGGGCGTTGACCCCCTGCGCTACGACACGCAGTGCATCGATGTCCAGTCCCGAGTCGGTCTCATCCAGGATGGAGAGCTTCGGCTCCAGCATGGCCATCTGAAAGATCTCGTTCTTTTTCTTTTCACCTCCCGAGAAGCCTTCGTTCACCGAGCGGTTGGTCAGGGCCGAGTCGATGCCCACCAGCTTTTTCTTCTCCCGCATCAGCTTCAGAAAGTCAGATGGCGACATGGGATCCAGCCCACGATACTTGCGTTGTTCGTTGATGGCCGCCCGCAGGAAATTGACCATGCTCACCCCCGGGATCTCCACAGGATACTGAAAGCTGAGGAAAATGCCTTTCAGCGCCCGCTCCTCGGGCGGCATCTCCAGGATGCTCTCCCCCATGTAGAGGATATCCCCTTCGGTGATCTCCACATAGTCACGCCCCACAATGGCCGAGGCCAGGGTGCTCTTGCCCGAGCCGTTGGGCCCCATGATGGCATGCACCTCACCGGGACGTACCTCCAGATCGATCCCCTTGAGGATCTCTTTTCCTTCTATGTTCGCGTGTAAATTCTTTATCTTCAGCATATCTTTTGTTTTGGCTTTGTTTGTCATTCAATGGTCATTGGTTCGCTTCGCTCACGTAATTTACTCGCTAAAGCTCGTGAAATTAGGTAGAAATTAGTTCACTGCGCTCACGAAACTAGCTCCCTACGGTCGCGAAATTAAGTCGTTAATCATAAATCATCATTCAAAATTCAAGATTCAATATTCATTCTTCCTTTTGCCTTTTGCCTTATTACTTCTGCCTTATTACTTCTGCCTTATTACTTCTGCCTTATTACTTCTGCCTTATTACTTTCTCATCCTACACTCCCTTCCAGGCTTATCTGCAACAGCTTCTGCGCCTCCACGGCAAACTCCATCGGCAACTGGTTGAGCACCTCGCGGGCATAGCCGTTGACGATCATGCCGATCGCATCCTCGGTGGATATGCCCCGCTGGTTGAGATAGAAGATCTGGTCCTCACCGATCTTGGAAGTGGTAGCCTCATGCTCCACGACGGCTGTCTTGTTGCCCACCTCCAGGTATGGGAAAGTGTGGGCGCCACACTGATCGCCTATGAGCAGCGAGTCACACTGCGAGAAATTGCGGGCGTTCAGGGCGCCTTTCTGCACCTTCACCAAACCGCGGTAACTGTTGTTGCTCTGGCCGGCAGAGATACCTTTGGAGACAATGGTACTCTTTGTATGCTTGCCCAGATGGATCATCTTGGTACCCGTATCGGCCTGCTGAAAATTATTGGTCACCGCCACCGAATAGAATTCGGCCGTGGAATGATCCCCTTTCAGGATGGTGCTGGGATATTTCCAGGTGATGGCCGAGCCGGTCTCCACCTGTGTCCAGGAGATCTTCGAGTGATCCCCCTTACAGATGCCCCGTTTGGTCACAAAGTTGAAGATGCCGCCTTTGCCGTCCTTGTCACCGGGATACCAGTTCTGGACCGTGGAATATTTCACCTCGGCATTTTCCAGCGCGATGATCTCCACCACGGCGGCATGCAACTGGTTCTCATCCCGCATGGGCGCCGTACAGCCTTCCAGATAGCTCACGTAGCTGTCCTCCTCGGCAATGATAAGCGTCCGCTCGAACTGACCCGTGTTGGCAGCATTGATACGGAAATAGGAGGAGAGCTCCATGGGACTGCGTACCCCTTTCGGGATATAACAGAACGAACCGTCACTGAAAACGGCAGCGTTCAGGGCAGCATAATAATTATCGTTATAAGGCACCACGCTGCCGAGGTATTTTTTCACCAGGTCGGGATGGTTGTGTATCGCCTCACTGATCGAGCAGAAAATGATCCCCAGCTCGGCCAGGGTGTCCTGGAAGGTGGTCTTTACCGACACACTGTCCACGATCGCATCCACAGCCACGCCCGCCAGACGTTCCTGCTCCTCCAGCGGGATCCCCAGCTTTTCAAAGGTCTTCAGCAATTCAGGATCCACCTCATCCAGGCTCTTGGGGCCTTCTTTCTTTTTAGGAGATGCATAATAGATGATGTCCTGAAAATCGATCTCCGGGATCTGCAGATGTGCCCAATGCGGCATCTCCATCTCCTGCCATTTCCGGAAAGCCTTCAGCCGGAACTCAAGCATATACTCCGGTTCCTCCTTGCGCTTCGAGATCTCCCGGATGACGTCCTCGTTGAGACCTTTGGGCAACATGTCCATCTCTATGTCGCTGACAAAACCGTACTTATATTCGCTGTCCGTTACTTCCCGCAGTATTTTATCCTGATCTTTTTCCATATCTTTGCCCCTGTGATCAGAGAGAAATTTATTTGTATTTAATCTAAATTAGAATGCAAATATAGAGATTTTTCTCTAATGATGATCTGTTTTTCGTCATCTTTTAATAGCAGTATAAATGGCAAAATCATCCGGCAAAGGAACTGAGATCTCGGCCTACGGGGAATTCGGTCTGATCGAGCATCTGACAAAGGATTTTCCCCTCCGTAACCGGGATACGAAAAAAGGCATCGGTGATGATGCGGCGGTGATCTCACCGCGCAACAAACAGATGGTGGTAACCACCGATCTGTTGCTGGAAGGGGTTCATTTCGATCTGGCATACACCCCGTTGAAGCACCTGGGGTACAAAGCGGTGGTGGTAAATCTTTCGGATGTATATGCTATGAACGCCGTGCCGCGGCAGATCACGGTATCGGTGGGTGTATCCTCCCGTTTCAGGGTAGAGCATCTGGAGGAATTGTACGAAGGGATACGGCTGGCCTGTGATCATTACGGGGTGGACCTGGTGGGGGGTGACACTTCGGCCTCCTACAGCGGCATGGTCATCAGCGTGACGGCCCTGGGACGGGCCTCCCGCGAGGAGCTGGTGTACCGTGACGGAGCCCGGGAGAACGATGTGATCTGCGTAACGGGGGATCTGGGAGGCGCTTACATGGGTCTCCAGGTGCTGAAACGCGAGAACAAGATCTTCCAGCAGGATCCCAAATTCCAGCCCGATCTGTCAAAATACGAATACATCGTCGGGCGGCAGCTCAAACCCGAAGCCCGCCGTGATATCATCCAACTGCTGAAAGAAAAAGGGGTAAAACCCTCCTCCATGATAGATATCTCGGACGGTCTCTCCTCCGATCTGCTGCACCTGTGCCACCGCTCGGGCACCGGTTGCCGCATCTATCAGGATAAGGTACCCATCGATGCGGAAACAGCTGCTGCGGCCGAAGAGATGAAGATCGAGCCTCTCATCGCGGCCCTCAGCGGCGGCGAGGATTATGAGCTGTTGTTCACCGTATCCCCCAAAGACATGGACAAACTTGCCTCCCGACCACAGATCACACCGGTAGGCTTCATGACCCCTGCTGAGAAAGGCCGTCTGCTGGTCACCTCCTCTGGCAGCGAGACGGAGATCACCGCCCAGGGATGGAACGCGTTTGGAAGGATGAAGGACGAATGATGAACGACGAACAATGAAGTTCGATAACTCATTTTTGAAATCCGAATGAAGGAGGGGATTACACACCGCTGCGGATGATCCCTCTTTCCGAGTTGCGGATAAAATTGAGGATCTCATCCCTTTCGGGGGTCTGTGTAAACTCATTCTCTATGACTTCCAGAGCCTGGGAGACCGTATAACCTTTCAGATAAAGGGTACGGTAGATATCCTGTATCTCCCGGATCTTCTCGTTGGTGAAGCCCCGCCGCCGCAGTCCTACCGAGTTGACCCCCATATAGCTGAGGGGGTCTCTGTCGGCTTTCACATAGGGAGGCACGTCTTTCCGCACCTTGCCGGCACCCCCCACCATCACATGGGACCCAACATGCACGAACTGATGCACCAGGGCCCCTCCGGCCAGGATGGCCCAGTCATAGACCTTCACCTCACCGGCCAGCGAAGCGTTGTTGACCAGGATACAATGGTCACCTATCTCACAGTCATGGGCCACATGCACATAGGCCATCAGCAGGTTGTGGTTCCCTATCACTGTTTTCCAGGCCGCTTTGGTACCACGGTTGATGGTCACGAACTCGCGGATGGTATTGTTATCACCGATCTCCACGGTGGTCTCTTCTCCCTCGAACTTCAGGTCCTGGGGAATGGCTCCGATGACAGCTCCCGGGAAGATCTTACAGTTTTTTCCGATACGCGTACCGTCCATGATGGTCACATTGGGCCCTATCCAGGTACCCTCTCCGATCGTCACATCTCCGGCAATGGAGGTAAAAGGCCCGATGGAGACATTTTCCCCGAGACGGGCATCCGGATGGATATCGGAATGCTTATGAATCATCATCTGTTTTTTTTCTGAACACCTGGGCCATCAGTTCCCCCTCCACTACGAGGCGGTTGCCTACGAAGGCCTGGGCAAAGACCGTTACAATGCCCCGCCGGATGGGACCCGCCAGCACTACCTTGGCAATAAGGGTATCTCCGGGGACCGCCTTGCTCTTAAATTTTACCTTGTCGATCTTAAGGAAATAAGTACCGTAATTCTCCGGATCGGGCACCTGATTGAGCACCAGCATGCCGCCCACCTGGGCCATGAACTCGATCTGCAGCACCCCCGGCATCACCGGTTCGTCGGGGAAATGGCCCTGGAAAAAAAGCTCATCATAGGTCAGGTTCTTTACGCCCACCACACTCTCTTCATCCATCGAGAGGATCTTATCCACCAGAAGAAAGGGATAACGGTGAGGCAGTCTTTTGCGCACCTCCACCACATCCAGCAAGGGCGGCATATTGGGATCATACACCGGGATATCTTTCTGGGCAGCGGCTTTCTTGATCGCCTGGCGGATCTTCCTGGCAAACTCTGTATTGGCTTTGTGGCCGGGACGCGTGGCCACGATCTTGCCTTTGAGCGGCTTGCCCACCAGCGCAATGTCCCCCAACAGGTCCAGCAGCTTGTGACGGGCCGGCTCATTGGGGAAATGCAGGTCCACATTGCTGAGGACACCTTCCGAATTGGCCTTGATATGAGGCTTGTGAAAAAGATCGGCAATACGGTCGATCTCCTCCTGTGCCACCTTGCGGTCAAGGATCACAATGGCATTGTCCAGGTCCCCGCCTTTGATCTTGTTCAGTTTGGCCAGTCCTTCCAGCTCATGAAAGAAAACAAAGGTACGCGACATGGCGATCTCCGTCCCGAACTCATCCAGACGGTTCAGAATGGCATACTGGTTTCCCAGCACTTTCGAGTTGTAATCGATCAGCACATTGATGCTCAGATGATCGTCGGGATAGATCATGATATCCACACCCCGCTCCTCATCAGAATAAGAGATCTTCTCTTTAACCTCAAAATACTCCCTTTTTGCATCCTGTTCAACGATGCCTGCCTTCCGGATCGCCTCCACATATTTAATGGAGCTGCCATCCAGGATAGGGGCTTCCGGGCCATTGATCTCGATCAGCACATTGTCTATACCCATGCCATACAGGGCAGCCATGGTATGTTCGATGGTGGCCACACTGACACCGTTCTGCTCAATGGTGGTCCCACGCACCGTCTCGGTCACATGATCTGCCGTAGCTTTGATCAGGGGATGTCCCTCCAGATCGGTGCGGGCAAAAACATAGCCGTGGTTCTCCGGAGCAGGCTTGAAAGTCATTGTCACCTCCACACCGGAATGTAAACCTTTTCCCGAGAGGGAGACCTCACTCTTCAGCGTTCTTTGTTTTTCACTCATAGGATCTTAACTGAGATTTTTTCTGAAAACGGCCGCAAGATACAAAAATTCAGAAACATGAAAAGCCCCCGGCCTTCCCTGCCTTGTGACCTCTCAAATTTTTAATTCCTTCTCCCCTGAGCTATTTTTCCAGTTCGGCGATCTTCTTTTCCAACTCATCAATGCGTTTCACCAGTTCAGGGAACTTCCTGAAATAGACCACCGACCGCTGGAAGGTACGTATAGGCATGGCCGGGATCCCCTCAAGGATCTCATTTTCCTGCTTTATATTTCCGGGAACACCTGTTTTGGCGGCTATTTTCACACCGTCGGCCACGCGCAGGTGTCCGCTGATGCCCACCTGTCCCCCGAACATACAGTCTTTCCCGATCTTGGTCGAGCCGGCAATGCCCGTCTGGGCAGCCATCACTGTGCGCTCGCCCACCTCCACATTGTGACCTATCATGATCAGGTTATCGATCTTGACACCTTTTTTGATGAGTGTACGGCCGATGGTCGCCCGGTCGATGGTCACATTGGCCCCGACCTCCACATTGTCTTCCATCTCCACGATGCCGATCTGCGGGATCTTCTCGTACTCCTCGCCGGTAGGTGCGAACCCGAAGCCATCTGCTCCGATCACACTTCCGGCATGGATGATGCAGTTTTTCCCGATCACGCAATCGTGATAGATCTTCACGCCGGGATAGATGACCGTTCCTTCGCCGATCCTGACCCCTTCGCCAATGAACACGTGCGGATAGATCCTGACGCCGTCTCCCAGCACCGTCCTCTTTTCCACCACGGCATAGGGGCCTATGTACACATCTTTCCCCAACGTCGCACCCTCTTCCACGAATGCCAGGGAATGGATACCGGCCGGCACGCTTTTCTCTCCTTCCACCAGATGAAGCAGGCGGGCCAGGGCCTCATAAGGATTGTCCACCCGTATCAACGCAGCATTCACAGGATGCTCCGGCACAAAGTCCCGGTTCACCAGCACTGCCGTAGCTCCGGTGGTATAGATATATCTGGTATAAGCAGGATTGGACAGAAAAGTTAGTTCTCCCTCCTTTGCCTCCTCGATCTTGCCAAAACCTTTCAACACGCGGGAACCGTCCCCCTCCACTTCTCCCTGCAGGTAGTCCGCTACCATTTGAACTGTGTATTCCATGATCAATGAGAATTATGAATTAGACAAATATTCTTTCGGATAACATAAAATGTGCTTTTCGACAATGCGTGAGATCACCTGTTCATCCATGATCTCCGATACCTCCGTAATGTCCTTCACCGACCCGTCCTTCCCCAGGATCCTGATCTGATGGTCGGCTGTGGAATAAGCATAATTACTGATGGTATTGGTAAAAACGAAGCTGGCGACCTCCCCGGCGGACAAGCCGGTATCTTTCATCATCTTCTTCCGGTACTTCTCCACTTTCTCCTCCGGAAAGGGCCGGTTCTGTATCTCCACATGGAACAGTTTCCGGTTGACCAGGCGCCGGCAAAGATCCGCCAGTACAGGATCCCCGGAGCCTGACCACACCTTGGCCGAGGCAATGATATCATTATCGTCCAGCAAAGCAAAACGGTCCAGGAGTTCCTTTCGTTGCTGAGGTGAGAGAAGGGCAGGGTCCTGTGCCGGGTACTCTCCGTACAGGAAATAATGCAGGGCCGGCGTGGTGAACAGTTTCTCCCCGGCCTGTGCCAGCTGATGGGCCCGACCCAGGATCTTGAGTAACAGTTGCTCGGCAGCTACTACCGTTTTGTGAAAATATACCTGCCAATACATCATGCGCCGCGCCAGGACGAATTTTTCGATCGAGTAAATACCTTTGATCTCCACCACCAGCTCATCGTCCCGTACATCCAGCATCTTGATGATCCGCTCCAGGCCGATCACCCCTTCCGAAACACCTGTGAAGTAACTGTCACGCTGCAGGTAATCCAGCCGGTCCATATCCAGTTGACCGGAGATCAGCTGGTTCAGGAACTTTCGCGGGTACTGTCCGCCGAAGATACGGATGGCATCGTCCAGCATCCCGCCGGTCTCCTCATTCAGTTGCTGCATGAAAAGCTGGGAGAGCTGTTCGTGCGACAGCTCCCGGATGATCGTCTCCTCCAGAGCATGGGAGAAAGGACCGTGGCCGATGTCATGCAACAGAATGGCCGCCTTCGCTGCCAGCTCCTCCTCCGGTGAGACAGCCACCCCTTTCCCGCGCAACGACTGGAGGGTCTCCCCCATCAGATAAGCAGCACCCAGACTGTGCTGAAAACGGGTGTGATTAGCTCCGGGATACACCAGATAGGTCAGCCCCAGCTGCCTGATACGGCGTAAACGCTGAAAATAAGGATGCTCCACAAGATCAAAAAGCACGGGAGAGCCTACCGGTATAAACCCGTAAACCGGATCGTTGATGATCTTGCGCTTCTCATTTTTTGTCATTCCCGGCATGTTCTGTTTGCTCCAAAGATCAGACCATTCTTTTAAAAAATGCAAATTAGAACATTTTTTCTTTATCCATTGATATAAAATAAGGTATTTGTTATTTATGGCAAAAAGGTTTACCTTTGCATCCGAAATGTGGCGAAAGTAAAGTACAGGGGACAGTGTCCCCTGTTTTATTAGCATCACGATGATAAAAAAAGAAGAGATACTGAACATCCTCGAAGATTATCCCGGCAGGGATGAATTCTTCCTTGTGGACCTGCGGATCAGCAGTGCCAACAGGATCTCTTTGTTCATCGACCGGACGGAAGGGATCACCATCGAAGAATGCGTGAAGATCTCCCGTTTTATCGAACATCGTCTCGACAGGGAAAAGGAAGACTTCGAACTGATGGTCTCCTCGCCGGGAATGGACATGCCCTTCCTGGTAAAGGAGCAGTACCAAAAAAATGCCGGGAAACAAATAAAACTGAAACTAAAGGACGGCCGGGAACTGAAAGGAACACTGGTCGAAGTGTCTGAAGATGGGATCGTCTTTGAGGAGAAGATCAAAAAAAACAAAAAAAAGGGCAGGGATAAAAAAGCCCCTGAAACACCCGGAAAACAGAACATTTCATTTGAAGAGATAGAACAGGCAAAACTTATCATAGAATTTAAATAATTGGGAGGTTTAACAATGGAGAATCTGAATCTGAGCGATACCTTCGCGGAATTCAAGGAGATGAAAAACATCGACCGGGCCACCATGATGACCGTGCTGGAAGATGTGATCAAGACACTCCTGCGCAAAAAGTACGGAACGGATGAGAATTTCGATATCATCATCAACATCGACAAGGGTGACTTTGAGATATGGAGGAACCGGGAAGTGGTTGAGGACGATCAGTTTGAAGATCCGGCCTTTCAGATCCCTCTCTCCGAAGCCAAAAAGATCGATGAGGATTATGAGGTGGGTGAAGAGGTGACCGACGAGGTGAAATGGAAAGACTTCAAGCGCCGTGAGATCCTGTCGATCCGTCAGAACCTGGCCGGCCGTATCCAGGAGCTGGAGAAGAACAATGTTTATAATAAATATAAGGAACGTGTGGGTGAGATCGTCATCGGGGAGGTCCACCAGATCTGGAAACGGGAGACCCTCGTGCTGGATGATGAAGGCAACGAGCTGATCCTGCCCAAGAGTGAGCAGATACCCTCCGATTTCTTCCGCAAGGGAGATACGATCCGTGCCGTGGTCATTGCCGTGGAGATGAAGAGCAAAGGCCCGCTGATCATCCTGTCGCGTACCTCGCCTGTCTTCCTGGAACGTCTCTTCGAACTGGAAGTGCCTGAGATCTTCGACGGCCTGATCACCATCAAGAAGATCGTCCGGGTGCCGGGAGAGCGTGCCAAGGTGGCTGTGGAGTCCTACGACGAGCGCATCGACCCGGTGGGTGCCTGCGTGGGAATGAAGGGCTCACGCATCCATGGCATTGTGCGGGAGCTGAAAAATGAGAACATCGACGTGATCAACTATACCAACAACACCCAGCTCTTTATCCAGCGCGCCCTGAGCCCCGCCAAGATCAGCTCCATCAAGCTGGACGAAGAAGAGAAAAAGGCGGAGGTATACCTCAAACCCAGCGAAGTGTCCCTGGCCATCGGAAAAGGAGGCCTCAACATCCGTCTCGCCAGCCAGCTCACAGGGTATGAAATTGAAGTGTACCGTGAATCCGAAGGGGAAGATGAAGACGTCAGCCTCGAAGAATTCGCCGATGAGATCGAAAGCTGGGTGCTCGACGAACTCAAAGCCATCGGTTGTGACACGGCTAAAAGCGTTCTGGAACTTTCGGACGAAGAGTTGGTCAAACGAACGGATCTCGAAGAAGAAACGATCAAAGAGGTCAAGAAGATTCTGAAAGCTGAGTTTGAATAAATAAAGGGATAATTGTTTTATCTTAATATTACTTCTATTTTTGCAAATTGATTTATACGGGCTGACTGTCTATGGGTGAAGAAAAAAAAATACGATTAAGCAAAGCTGCCAGGGAATTTAACGTGGGGATCGGGACGATCATCGAGTTCCTTCATAAAAAGGGACACGAAGAGGACCTTACCCCCAACTCAAAGATCTCACAGGAGATCTATGAGATCCTGGCAAAAGAGTACAGCTCGGAGCTGAAGGTGAAAAAGGAATCCGAGAAAGTGAAGCTCCATGTCAAAGAAGCCCGGGAATCCATCTCGCTCAAAGACGTTACAGAAGGGAAAAAAGAAAGCGGAGAGGAAGAGGAAGAACTGCTCATCAAAGATACCGGCGTAGCCTCTCCAACAAAACAGACCGTCGAAGAGCCTGAAAAAGAGGAACCTGTCGGACCGAAAGTGGTCGGAAAGATAGATCTTGAAGAGAAGAAGAAAGAGACCCCGGAAAAAGCCCCCGGGGCCGATAAGGCACCGGAGAAAAAAACAAAGAAAAAACCAGCCGCAAAAGCGACCAAAGAAAAGGAACCGGCACCCGAAAAAGAACCGGAGAAAAAAGAAGAGGCCCCGGCACCTGAAAAGGAACCTGCAGCAGAGGTGACAACCGAAGCTCCTGCTGCCGGTGTTGAGAAACCGGAAGAGGAAGTGTTCAAATCGGATGTCACTCCGCTCTCAGGCCCCACCGTCGTGGGCAAGATAGATCTGCCGGTCGAAGAGCCCAGGAAAAAGCCGGTGGCTACCTCCAAATCACCGGTAGGAGAGCGAAAGAAGAAAAGAAAGAGGATACGCAAGGACAAAGAGAAGGTCAACCTGAAAGAAGGCAGGGCCGGAGAAGACAAGAAAACAAGAAAAGGCAAACGGTACCCGCACCATGAGGTGGACGAGGAGGATGTGCAGAAACAGATCAAGGAAACACTGGCCCGTCTGACGGCCAAGGGCAAGCCCAAAGCTGCCAAATACCGCCGGGAGAAACGCCAGGCGATCGTCCAGAAACAAATGGCCGACAGTGAAGAGCTCGAAAGGGAAAAGAGGATCCTCAAGGTTACCGAATTCGTCTCGGTAAGCGAACTGGCCGCTATGATGGACGTTCCTGCCACCGACGTGATTTCCACCTGCATGAGCCTGGGACTGATCGTCTCCATCAACCAGCGCCTCGATGCCGAGACCATGTCGCTGGTGGCCGACGAATTTGGATATGAGGTGGAGTTCGTCAGTGCCGACATCCTGGATGATGTGGAAGAAGAGGAAGAAGACCGGGAAGAGGACCTGAAACCCCGTCCACCCATTGTCACCGTTATGGGACACGTCGACCATGGGAAGACCAAGCTGCTCGACTACATCCGCAAGACCAATATCATCGCCGGTGAGGCCGGCGGCATCACCCAGCATATCGGAGCTTACTCGGTAACCCTGCCGAAAGGCGAGAAGCTCACCTTCCTGGACACACCGGGACACGAAGCTTTCACTGCCATGCGTGCCAGAGGGGCCCAGATCACCGACATCGCCGTGGTGGTGATCGCTGCCGACGACGGGGTGATGCCCCAGACGGTCGAAGCCATCAACCACGCACAGGCCGCTGGTGTACCCATCATCTTTGCCATCAACAAAATAGATAAGCCCACAGCCAATCCGGAAAAGATCAAGGAAGAGCTGGCCAATATGAACTTGCTCGTAGAGGATTGGGGAGGAAAATACCAAAGCCAGGAGATCTCTGCCAAAGAGGGCAAAGGAGTGGAAGAGTTGCTGGAAAAGATCCTCCTCGAGGCTGAGTTGCTGGAACTGAAAGCCAACCCGGACAAACCCGCCACCGGCACCGTCATCGAATCCTCGCTGGATAAAGGAAGAGGCTATGTAGCTACCGTGCTGGTGAAGAACGGCACCCTCCGGTTGGGAGATATCGTGCTGGCAGGGAGTTATTACGGACACATCAAGGCCATGTTCAATGAACGTAATAAAAAGCTGGAAGAAGCAGGTCCTTCCATGCCGGCATTGATCCTGGGACTCAACGGGGCTCCCCAGGCAGGCGACAAGTTCAATGTCATGAGCAATGAACGCGAAGCCCGTAACATTGCCCTGAAACGTCAGCAACTGCAGAGAGAACAGAACCTGCGTACACAGAAACACATCACCCTCGAAGAGATAGGACGACGGATAGCCATCGGCAACTTCCAGGAACTGAACATCGTGGTCAAAGGCGATGTGGACGGTTCCGTGGAGGCACTCTCCGACTCCCTCATCAAACTCTCGACCGAAGAGATACAGGTCAACATCATCCACAAAGCCGTGGGACAGATCTCCGAATCTGATGTCCTGCTGGCAGCTGCCTCCGACGCCATCATCATAGGATTCCAGGTGAGACCCTCCACCGGCGCACGCAAACTGGCCGAAAAAGAAGAGGTCGACATACGCCTTTATTCCATCATTTATGATGCGATCGAAGATATCAAATCGGCCATGGAGGGGATGCTGCAGCCCAAGATCAAGGAAGAGATCACCGGTACCCTCGAGGTAAAAGAGACTTTCAAGATCACCAAGGTGGGAACGATCGCAGGGTGTATCGTGACCGAAGGAAAGATCTTCCGCAACTCCCGCGTACGGGTTATCCGTGACGGTATTGTGATCTATACCGGCGAACTGGCCTCACTGAAACGGTTCAAGGAAGATGTCAAAGAGGTGGTGAGCGGACAGGAATGCGGCCTGAACATCCAGAACTTCAATGATATCAAAGTGGGGGACACTATTGAAGCCTTCGAGGAGACAGAGGTCAAGCAGACGCTGTAATGTAATGAAGGAACCCAACAAAAAAAGAGGGCCTCATATGAAGCCCTCTTTTTTATTATATCGCTTTCCTTTCAGGCATTGATCATTTTCTTATAAGCTTCGGCATCCATCAGATCGTCCAGCTCCGAAGGATCCTTCACGCTGATCCTGATCATCCATCCTTCACCATAAGGGTCCTTGTTCACCACCTCAGGGGTGTTCTCCAGTGCAGGGTTGACCTCCAGCACCTCACCGGCAACGGGCATATACACATCGGAAACGGTCTTGACAGCTTCAATGGTCCCGAAAGCTTCTCCTTTGTCCAGGGTCTCTCCCACGGTCTCTATCTCTACAAAAACAATATCACCGAGTTCACCCTGGGCATAATCGCTGATGCCCACAAAGGCCTCGTCACCCTCGACACGGATCCATTCATGTCCCTTCGTATACTTCAGATTATCAGGAATATTCATTTTAACAGGTTTTAATGGGTTATGTTAAACAAGTTCCAAAAATAGATATTTTTTCAAATAAAAAAAACAACTCCGTCATATACTGTTTTTCCCCCGGCTATTGCATGAGCGTAAAACGCAGGCTGATCCCGAAATTGGTATTGGCGGTAGGGAAAGTAAGCGCCACAAAAGGAGAGTTCACGATCCTGTCAAAGAAAATACGGACATTGAATTTATCACTCAGCATATAATCCGCCGTAAATTTCAGGGTTACGATCTTCTGTCCTGCTGTGGGGATATTGGTAACTTCAACAAGCTTGCGCATGATGGTCTTGTTGTCGCGGATACTCACATCCGCCCGCAGATTAAGATCGCTTTTCAGCTGTCGCGAGCCTCCTCCGGATGTCTTGAAATTAAGCGTTACACTGTTGAAACGGTAACCGGTACCGACGACCAACTCGGCATTGTATACCTCTGTCAGCTGATTGTTCCCCAGACTGAGCGCCAGGTTCCGGGATCTTTTATATTCCACTTTTGAAGTGATGCCGTTCTTCCAGGTGAGGTCCAGCCCAGCCAGCGGAGCGAACTGTTCAATAACGGAAACCGTATTGACCTGGTAAAGCGGGATGAAATTATACTCCAGGTCGCGGATCCAGCTCAAACCATCCTCTCCCTCCTCATAATTCAGGTTCGACTGGTAAGAGGCAATGTTGTATGTGGAACGGTAGGCATGGAGCAGGTTGACCGAACGGAACACCTTTTTCACCGCAGGGATATGATTGAATATATCGATCACCACCCGCCAGTTGGGAAGGATCTGGGTGATCTTGGGGATGCTGTTGAGGGGTACCTTCTCCGG
>WFRO01000496.1 GCA_015486475.1 Bacteroidales bacterium | reverse complement strand
TCGGTGCTGCCTCCCCTGCGGCTGGACGAGCGCCTGGAGTACCTGATCACCTACCCCCACGGATGTGTCGAGCAGGTCACCTCCGCTGCTTTCCCCCAGCTTTACCTGGACAGGCTCACCGACCTGGACGACCCTCAGAAAGAGGAGATCCAGAAGAATATCACGGAGGCCCTCCGCAAGCTGGTCAGCTACCAGACCGCCGGCGGCGGCCTCACCTACTGGCCCGGATCCGCCTATGCCCCCGACGAGTGGAGCACCAGCTATGCCGGCCACTTCATGCTGGAGGCCCGCAACAGGGGATACGAGCTGCCGGCAGGCTTCCTCGACAACTGGCTGCGTTACCAGAAGCGCATGGCCGACAACTGGGCCCGGGCGGAGAAAAAACAGTGGTGGCACAGCAGTGATCTCATCCAGGCCTATCGTCTCTACACACTGGCCCTCGCCGGCAAGCCTGCCGCCGGGGCCATGAACAGAATGCGGGAGATGAGCGACCTCTCCCCCGCCGCCCGCTGGCGCCTGGCAGGCGCTTACCTGCTGGCCGGGAAAGAGGAAGCCGCCCGACAACTTGTACAGGGTGCCTCCACCACCGTAGGGACATACCGGGAACTGTCCTTCACCTACGGCAGCGAGCTGCGCGATGAGGCCATGATCCTGGAGGTGCTCACCCTCATGAACAACAAAGTACAGGGTAAAAAGATCGTCGACCGCCTCTCAGCAGCCCTCAACAGCGACCAGTGGTGCAGTACACAGACGACAGCCTGGGCGCTCCTTGCCATCGGCAAATTCACGGGCGAAGGAGGCACCTCTTCCAGAGTGGCCTTCACCTGTACCCTCAACGGGAAAAAGAAAAAATACCGGGTCGATGCTCCGCTGGCACGTGTGCCGCTCTCTTTCTCCGGCAGCAATGGAGGTGAGATCGCAGTAAAGAACGACGGTCAGAAAGACATCTTCATCACGGTCACGGTAAGCGGTATCCCCCTGGCCGGCGAAGAGCGTACTGTCAACAGCGGCAACCTGATCATGAACATCTCCTACGCCAACATGAACGGCCAGGTCATCGACCCGGCCCGTCTGGAACAGGGCACAGACTTTTATGTGGATGTATCGCTCCACAACCCGGGCCTCCTGGGCGACTACAAGGAGATGGCCCTCACACAGCTCTTCCCCTCGGGATGGGAGATACGCAATGTGCGTCTCGACAACAGCGAATTCCTGATGAGGGACAAGCCCCGTTACCAGGACATCCGTGACGACCGGGTATACACTTACTTCGATCTGCGCAGGAACGAGACCAAGACCTTCCGCGTCCTGCTGAACGCCACCTACCTGGGACGCTTCTACATGCCGGCGATCCGCTGCGAGGCGATGTACGACCACAGCATCCAGACCGTAGCTGCCGGGAAATGGGTGGAAGTGGGGAAGCAATGATGAGCGAAGGCAAAAGTAATCCGACTTCGTCCCGGTACACCGGGACTACGTCGGACGAAGAAAGGCAAAAGGCAAAAGGGGTGCAAGGTGCTAGGTGCTGGGAATGCCAGAGAATGATCCATCATACACCAACTTTTAACTTCAGGCACTTTAGCGCACTTTAGGCACTTCCGATATAGGTATTTAAATACCTATTTAAATATCTATTTAATTACCTATTTTAATACCTATTTAAATAGGTATATAAGAATGATGAACGACGAATGATGAATTATGAACTAATATCTTGAATTGTACTGTACAGACAAGGCATGCCTTGTCTCTGCTCAAGCCCAAAACTCAAAACTCGATACTCGATACTCATAACTCGATACTCATAACTGTGAACTCTGAACTGAAGAACCGTCCCCTCCCCTGGCTTGCCGGCCTTTTCCTCCTGCTCGCCGGCTTCTTTCTCCTGCCGGTGGTCTCCTTTGATGATCCTTACTCCACGGTGCTCACGGGGCGGGAGGGTCATCTGCTGGGGGCCCGCATCGCTGCCGACGGGCAGTGGCGTTTCCCGCCTGCCGACAGTGTCCCGGAGCGTTTCGCCACAGCCGTGCGGCTGTATGAGGATGAGTACTTCTTCCGTCACCCCGGCGTTAATCCTTTCTCCCTCCTGCGGGCGGCCCGCCAGGACCTGCGTGCCGGCCGCATCGTCAGCGGGGGCAGCACGCTCACCATGCAGGTGGTGCGGCTGGCACGGGGACCGCGACGCCGCACCTTAGGCAATAAGCTGCTGGAGATCCTGCTGGCCCTGCGTCTGGAGGACGCCCGCAGCAAGGAGGAGATCCTGCGCCTGTATGTCTCACACGCTCCTTTCGGTGGCAACGTGGTGGGTCTCGACGCCGCCGCCTGGCGTTACTACGGCCGGCCGGCACGGCGCCTGTCATGGGGCGAGGCAGCCACCCTGGCGGTGCTGCCCAACGCCCCCGCCCTCATCTACCCCGGCCGTCACAGCTCCCTTCTCCTCAGCAAACGCAACCGGCTCCTGCAGAAGCTGCGCGACCGCGGTTCCCTCGACAGTCTCTCCTGCCGCCTCGCCATGGAGGAGCCACTGCCGGGTCCTCCCCGTCCCCTCCCCTCACTGGCGCCCCATCTCCTGCAACGCGCCATCAACGAAGGCCACGGTGGTGAGCGGTGCGTCACCACCCTCAACTACCGCCTGCAGCAACAGTGCAACGCCCTCATCCGTCGCCACTACCTGCTGCTCCGCCAGAACGAGATCCACAACGCTGCCATCCTGGTCCTCGACGCCCGCCGTCACACCGTCCTGGCCTACGTGGGCAACACCCCTGCCGGCGACGAGGAGGGCCGTGACGTGGACATGATCACCGCCCCCCGCAGCTCCGGCAGCACCCTCAAGCCCTTCCTTTACGCCGCCATGCTCGACGACGGCATGATCCTCCCCGGCAGCCTCATCCCCGACATCCCCACCCACTACCGCGACTACACGCCGAAGAACTTCACCCCGCAGTGGCGCGGCGCCGTGCCGGCCGGCCGTGCCCTGGTACAGTCTCTCAACATCCCCGCCGTGCGCATGCTGCAGGACTATGGTCTGAGCCGTTTCCACGCCCTCCTGCAGCAGGTGGGCTTCACTACCATCGACCAGCCTCCCGGCCACTACGGACTCACCCTCATCCTCGGCGGCGGCGAGGTGACCCTCTGGGACCTGGCCAAAGCCTACCTGGGCATGACCACCACCCTCAATGACATACGTACGCTGGGCTACCGTTATGATGCGGCGGCCTGGCGTGCCCCTGCCTGGCGGGTCCCGGCCGCCCCGCGGGACACGGCGTCCCGCACCTCCGGCGAGGGGGTGCTGAGCGCCGGCGCCATCTGGCAAACCTTTGAGACGCTCACGGCCCTGCGGCGCCCCACGCAGGAGGGATTGTGGCAGGTCTTCTCCTCGTCGAAGAAGATCGCCTGGAAGACCGGCACCAGCTTCGGCTTCCGCGATGCCTGGGCCGTGGGCGTGACACCCGGCTATGTTGTGGGGGTGTGGACCGGCAACGCCGACGGTGCGGGACGCCCGGGCCTGGTGGGCCTGCAGGCCGCCGCCCCCCTCCTCTTCGACGTCTTCAGCCTCCTGCCCCCCGGCTCCTGGTTCGAACCTCCCTACGACGAGCTCACCAGGATCACTATATGCCGGGAGAGCGGCTACCGTGCCACACCCATCTGCAACCACAGAGATACCCTGTTGGTGCCCCGCAGCGGCCTGAAGGTGAAGAGCTGTCCTTACCACCGCCTCGTTCATCTGGACAAGACCGGCCGCTACCGGGTCACCAGCCAATGCTATCCCGTGGCCGACATGATCACCCGCAGCTGGTTCGTCCTGCCCCCGGCTCAGGAATGGTACTACAGGAAGGTCAACCCCTCCTACCGCACCCTGCCTCCTTTCCTGCCGTCGTGCCACAAGACCGAAAGCAGGGCCATGGAGATGATCTACCCCCGGCAGACACGGCAGATCTTCATCCCCCGCGACCTCGACGGCGTGCTGAGCAGCACCGTCTTCGAGGTGGCTCACAGCGGCACCGGCCATACCATCTACTGGCATCTCGACGGCCGGTACCTGGGCGCCACCACCGCCCCCCACAAGATGGAGCTGCAACCGGCACCGGGAGCGCATACCCTCACGCTCATCGACGACGATGGGAATATCCTGGTAAGGAGGTTTGAGGTGGTAAAAAAATAAGAGCGTATCACAATTATTATATATTTGTCAGTAAATACACCAACATTATGTATATACTTATCGCCCTGGTCATCGTGGTCATACTCATGGTCCTGGCTGCCTCAAAATTCCATTTTCATCCCTTTCTTTCCCTGCTCCTGGCAGCTATCGTTATGGGATTTGTGGGAGGGTTGAACGCCGACCAGGTCAATTCCGTGCTGATGACCGGTTTCGGGAAGACGCTGGGCAGCATAGGTATCATCATCGCTTTCGGCACCATCATCGGCACATATCTGGAAAAGAGCGGAGGAGCCATGACCCTGGCCAACCGCATCCTGAAATGGACAGGAGAAAGAAACTCGGTCCTCGCCATGAACATAACCGGTTTTATTGTTTCCATTCCCGTTTTCTGTGATTCGGGCTTCGTGATCCTTTCTTCCCTGAACAAAGCCCTGAGCAGGAAGGCCGGGATCCCCCTTGTTGTCCTGGGGGTCTCCCTGGCCGCCGGTCTGTATGCCACGCATGTATTCGTTCCACCCACCCCGGGGCCTCTGGCAGCAGCCGCAGCTCTGGACGCCGACCTGGGGCTGGTCATCCTCATGGGTCTGCTGGTGGCTGTCCCCGTGGCGCTGGCAGGTTTTTTCTGGGCAAAATACATTGGGAAACGATGGGGCGGAGCCCTGGCAGAGCAGGAGAAAGATATTTCTTCTCCTGAGAAATTACCCTCTGCCACCCTCTCCTTTGCACCGATCGTTGTACCGATCCTCCTCATCGCCCTGAAATCGGTCACCGACTACCCCACCCATCCCTTCGGCCAGGGTGTGGCCGCAGCGATCCTGGATTTCACAGGTCATCCGGTCATCGCACTTTTCGCAGGTGTTTTCCTGTCTTTCGGTCTGAAAGGAAAAGACACCAAAGAGACCCATTTCCATTGGGTGACCAAAGGACTGAAAGATGCAGGCATCATCATCCTGATCACCGGCGCAGGCGGTGCTTTCGGGGCCATCCTGCGGGCTACCGGTATTGGGGAGATCATAGGATCCGGATTTTCCGGCCTGCATATAGGTCTGTTCCTCCCTTTCCTGATCGCAGCCATCCTGAAATCAGCCCAGGGATCTTCCACCGTAGCGATCATCACCACCGCCGCCATCATGGCGCCGCTGCTGGAACCTTTCGGCCTCACATCCCCTCTGGGCAGGACCCTCACCGTACTCGCCGTGGGTGCCGGCGCCATGACCGTCTCCCATCTCAACGACAGCTTTTTCTGGGTCGTGGCACAGTTCACCAACCTGGATACAGCTACGGCTCTGAAAACACAAACCGTTTCCACCCTCATCCAGGGGGTCACAGGAATCGCTATTATCCTGATCCTGGGATGGGTTTTTATATGAGGTATCTTAAGTTTGGAGGTACGAGTTTGGAGTTTGGAGTTAAAAGGAGATAGGATCACAAATACCATGACCTTCGTTCAACAGTATATTAAGTTTGAAAACCCAAGGGCATTTGCCATTTCCCTGCATTTTCCTTAACTTTCACTGGTACAATAATTAATCCCGAACAAAATGAAAACACAGACTGATCTCCGCAGACCTTTGTATTCTTTTTGGATCTCCATGATCTTTGTAATGGTGCTCTCCCTCCTGCCTGCCTCTTTGCAGGCACAGGCTCCCCGCTCCTTCAGCTACCAGGCCGTTGCCCGCAATGCCGACGGCAGCATAATGAAAGACACAAAAATGGATGTGCGTCTCACCATCCTGCAGGATTCCCGGGATGGCAAAGCAGTGTGGACCGAGACACAAACGGTCACCACCAACGCCTTCGGGCTTTTCTCCGTGGTGGCCGGCAGCAAGACCCCTCTGGATCTTGACTGGAGCGCCGGTCCCTATTATCTGAAAGTGGAAACCGACCTGCAGGACGGAGCAGGATGGAAGGATATGGGAACGGTGCAGATCCTCTCTGTACCTTACGCCCTGCAGGCCCGCTCGGTAGGGAGCCTGGATCAACTGAAGGTTCAGGGTAACGATCTGCAGACCGACTCGGCGCTTTTCGTGGTCAAACGCAAGGACGGGCAGACTGTCTTCGCGGTGTACAACGACTCCATACGCATGTATGTGAACGCTTCGCCGACCGGCAAAAATCCGCGGGGCGGATTCGCCATCGGCGGTTTCGGTATGAACAAGGGGAATGAACAGGACCTGATGTACATCTCCCCCGACAGCGTGCGCATTTATACGAGGCAACCAAAAACCAAAAATCCCCGCGGCGGCTTCGCCATCGGCAGCTTCGGCTTTAACAAAGGAGCCGTAGCCAACTTCATGGTACTAACACCCAAAAATTATTTTATCGGTCATGAGAGCGGAAAATTTACCTCCGGACTCTATAACTCATTCATCGGATACCAGGCAGGCAGGTCAAACACCCTGGGCACCAGCAACTCTTTTATAGGATATCTTAGCGGTTACAGCAATACCACGGGAAGCTACAATGTTTTTATGGGCAACAACTCAGGTTACTCCAATATTAACGGTCTGAACAATGTCTGCATCGGCAACAACAGCGGTTACAAAAATACCGGCGACTATAACACCTTCCTCGGTTACTACAGCGGCTACTCGCTCCTCAACAGCCAGAACAATGTTTATATCGGTTACCAGGCAGGCCGCTATGCTACCAAAGGAAACTATAACGTGGTCATGGGCTCGGGAGCCGGATACTATAATAATGGTTACTACAACGTTTTTATCGGCTATGAGAGCGGGTACAACAATGTGAGCGGAGCAGACAATCGCTACAGCAAGTACAACACTTTTATAGGATATCAGAGCGGGCGCGGAAATACGACCGGCTGGCAAAACCTGGCCATCGGCTATATGGCAGGCCTCAACAACCAGACCGCCACCAACCAGTTTTTCATTGGTAACAATGCAGGACAAAACCTCACAAAAGGTTACGGGAATACCTTCCTGGGTCATTACGCCGGACAATTAAGCACGGACTGCTCCAACAATACCTTTCTGGGTTATTTCACAGGCAGGAACAATACAACCGGAACGGACAATGTATATGTCGGTTATGCAAGCGGCAGCAAATCACCAGGCAATATGAATATCATGATCGGATCAAAGGCCGGCCAAAACAATACAGGCAGTGGAAATATTTTCCTGGGATATGCCGCGGGCTTCAATGAAACCGGTTCCAATAAATTATACATTGATAACTCTTCCACATCCACACCACTGATCTGGGGCGATTTCGTTAACAACGATGTAAAGATCAACGGCGACCTGACGGTTACCGGTACGATCACAGGCACACTTGCAAGTTCTTCCGATATCCGGCTGAAAAAAGATATTACAGCTTTCACAGGGGCCCTGGAAAAGATCGGGAAGATCCGGGCAGTGGAGTACTACTGGGATCTGGATGATCATTCGAACCTGGTGTCCGACCCGTCTCTCCAGTTGGGGGTGATCGCCCAGGAGCTGCAACCCGTCCTCCCCGAGCTGGTCAAAAAAGGCCCCGACGGCTATCTCTCGGTGGATTATATAAAGATGACAGTCGTCCTGCTGGAAGCCATCAAAGAACAGCAAAAGATCATCGAATCGCAGGGCAGGGAGATCGATCAGCTGAAAAACGAAAAAAACAAGATCGCAGAGCTGGAAAAAACAGTAAAAGAACTCAGGGAGATGATGACCGGTGTGGCAGCCAGGAGATAAAAGACAGGTAAAGAACGCCGGTCATTCCTTCGTGATCAGCAGCCAGGCATCCCGGTAGCGCGAGGAGGAAGATCTTACTTCTTTGAGCTTCTGTCGGGCTTCGGCCTCATTGTCAAAGGCAAATACGGCCACCCGGTGAAAACCGGATTCACCGGGCACCATGCGCGGGGTAAAGCCCTCGTTCCGCATCATCCCCTCATACCGCTTCTCGTTCCCGGGATAGAGGAAACTGCCCGTGATCACATAATATCTCGTCCTCGGAGCCGGGGCCTCGGCCGGTTTTTCCTGTACAGGTTTTTTGGATGTGGCAACCTTTTGCTGCGGGGGAGGTGAAGGCGGTTGCTTCTTTTTGCACCCGCTCATGAGAGCCACCGGAAACAGCAAAAGCGCCAGAAAAAATATATTTTTGTTGATCCTCATATCTTTACCGGAATTACTCTGCTTTTATCAGCAACCAGGTATCGCCGTGCTGCGGGAAAGCTTTCCAGATGGCATGCACCTTCTCACGGGCCCTCTGCTCATCATCATAGGAGAAGACCGCCACCCGGTACAAACCCTCTTCATTACGTAATACAAAGGGAGAGAATCCCTCATCGCGTATCTGCTTCATGTATTTCGCCACATTCTCCGGTACCCGGAAACTGCCGATGATCACAAAGTATTTCTCTTTCGGCACAGGGGCCTCCGGCGTCTCCACCAGCTTCTCCTCCCGCACGGTAACAGTATCCTTCACCTGCTGATCCTCTTTCTTCAGTTCTTTTTCGGCCTGCGACACAGCCACCGGCACCTTGGATTTTTCCGACTCAATAGTCTTCTTTGTCGTCTTTTGGGTGCTGCCACATCCGGAAAAGAACAAGAC
>WFRO01000495.1 GCA_015486475.1 Bacteroidales bacterium | reverse complement strand
GCTCGGGCCTGCTGTGGAGATGATGGCGTATCTCCAGCAGATGAGCATATTCTTTTTCTGCCTCCTGTTTTATCTCCTGCAGGGTGATGTCAGTCATGGTGCAATTATTTTCCAAAGATCATTTTCAGGGCCAGGATGAGTACCACTCCTCCGAAGATCCTGCGCAGCAACCGGTCGGGGAGCATAATGGCCACCTGCGAGCCCAGAAACCCGCCCAGCACAAAAGCGATGATGAGCACGATGGCAAAACGCACGTTGAGGTATCCGTTCTTGTAATAGTTCCAGGCGCCCAGGGCCACCACCGGCAGTACGAGAACACCCAGGCTGGTGCCCTGGGCTTCGTGTTGTGACATCCCCAGCAGGAACACCAGGGAGGGGACGATGATGATCCCTCCACCCACGCCCATGGCTCCGCTGACAAAACCCGCCAGCAGACCGGTGAGCAGAAGGATGATGAGTTGTGATGCTGTCATGATCTAAAAGTCTGTGCTGAACGATACGTGCCATATATGGGGCAGAACCCTGTAATTCTCGACCCCCCAGGCCAGGTTGACATTGAGAAAGTACCCAAAGATCAGGGCACGGGCCCCCACGCCGAAGCCCTCGACGAAAGGTTCCCGGTTGGTCTCGAGGATGACCGTCAGAGGACCGTTGCGGATGTACCGCTTGTCATAGGCGTTCTGCCCGGCATAGGGATTGATGCCCGACCAGGCGGTGCCCACATCGCCGAAACCTACGATCTGAAAGCTGTTGAGGAAACGGGACCCCAATGGATGGTTGGCCAGGTAACGGAAGACGGGCCACCGCAGCTCCGCATTGAACAGAATAAAATTGCTGCCGTTGCGGATGTTCTGCCGGAAACCCCGCATATCGGTGGCGACGCTCTGGAAGATATAGTTCTGGCTGTAATCGATGGGGATCGCCCGGTTAAAGGACTTGTTGGGATTGAACATGTACATAAGCGAGTTGTCCACACCTCCCAGGTAATAGAGGAGCTTATAGTGTCCTACCGAGCCGCTGCCGGCCAGGCGTGTGGCCAGGATCAGATCGCGGTGGATACGCTGGTAGTGCCGGAAGTCCGCCCCGAAGATGATGACTTCCGAGTTCCACTGGTTCATCTGGTAGTAGGCTTCCCCGAAGATCTTGAAACGTGTACCGAAAAATATGTTGGTCTCCCGCGGCCGGGTGTTGTCGAAAATATATTCCAGACGGAGATTGGCCCAGGGCAGGTAGGTGATCGGACGCATCAGATTGGCATTGTCCGTGGACTGGGGAGCCATCCTGTCGAGACGGAAACTGGCCGTTCCTTTCAATGCCAGCACCTGGTTGAACGGATATTTCAGGGAGTAGAAAAACTGCTGGGAGGTCACTTTTTCGTAGGAGTGGTTATTATAATTGTAAGACTTGTAGGCCTGCCGGTGATAGATCATCTGTTTGTCGATCCTTTTCTTCAGGTTCTCGAAACTCACCAGGTACTCATTGCTGGTAAAATCTACCGAAAAGCGTACACCCGCTGTGATCTTGTAATTCTCGAAAAGGTCTTTGATCCCTATCTTGAACAATCCGTTGAGGCCCGGATTGTAATACATACCACTGCCGTTAAAATACTGGTAGCCCGTACCGATGAACCCGAAGTCAAGCTGGTTGGCCGTATAGTCCTTGTAAAAGGCGGTCTCGTAGATCCGGATGGCCGGGAACCGGATCCTGGCTGTGTCGAGGTCGACATTCGCATATTTCCCCAGGAGGAAAGAGTTGTAATAGTTTTGTTTTTCCTGCTCGAAGATGTAGTAGTTAATGTCGATCAGGTTTTTATCTTCAAAATAGCTGTAGAGGGGCTTGGTGAGGGTATCCCGTCGTTTTCGGTCTTCTTCGATGAGCCATTGCCTTAACTGTTCCAGGCTGTCGGCGCTGGCATAGAGACTGTCCATCACCAGACGGTAGGGAGTGGGCTTGAGCGCTTCGCCAAAAGGCTTTGCCCGGAGGTCCGGCTCCTCCTTTTTGGGGATGTACCGCCCGTCAGTGAAAATGATGTCCCCTGTTTCCCCGGATTCTTCCTGATAGTCCTCTTCCAGAATGTCCCGGTCATAATTGGTAAGGGGAACGGAGGTCGTAAAATAACGGTAGTGGATCGCCGTGTCGATGTAAGCTATACCACTATCGAAATGAGCAACATAACGGTTTTTGATCCCGTTGGCATTGCTCAGGTACAGAAAATCCTGGGATGCCGCCTGGGAAGGATAGGTCTTATCTGTGTATTTCCCCTCGGAGAAACGCATCAGGGC
>WFRO01000494.1 GCA_015486475.1 Bacteroidales bacterium | reverse complement strand
GGCCTCTTCCAACCCTGCCACATCTTTGAAGTCGACCTTTACATGCGAGTCTTTGTCAAAGATCTTGGCCTTCGACTTGCCCACACTGAAGATGTTGCCTCCGCCACCGCCGGCACCGCCCCCCATGCGGCGGAAGATAAAGATCCAGATAACGATAAGGATCAGGAAGGGCAACACCCAGGCCAGCAGACCGCCCCAGATATCGGCTTTGGTCTGATAGTTCACCTCGATCCTGTCTTCGTCCTTGTACCCGTATTTTTCTTCCGCTTTGTGCAGCTTGTTCTCGAAGGTCTCCACCGATCCGATATGAAAACGGTACTGCGGTGAAGGCCTGCTGAATGCCCCACGGGAGGTCTCCTTTACATCCTTGTAGCGTCCCGATTTGATCGCTCCCTCGGTCAGATACACCTCTGCCAGGTCGTGGTTGACCACGACGATCTTCTCGATGTCATGATGGGGGATCATCTCACTTTCCACCTTCTGCCAGGAGATCTCCTGTACCGGCGAGCCGGTATAGAGCCACTGCACCAGGATAAAGCCCACCGCAATGATGGCATAGATCCAGTAGATACTGAACCTGGGCTTTTTCTCCGGCATCTGTCCGCCGGGTTTACGCCCCGGCATGTTTTTCTGCTTATTATCTGTCATAACTGTTCACTCCGCACTTTTATTCCCCGCCGATATCCTCACGTTCCGCATCTGCCCACAACCCCTCGAGGTCGTAGAACTCCCGGTACGGTTTCTCAAAAACATGCACTACCACATCCCCGTAATCCAGCAGGATCCATTGTGCATTCCGGTAACCTTCCCGGTGCCATACATGTTCTTTCAGTTCTTTCTTCACCACTTCTTCCACCGACTCGGCGATGGCCGACACCTGCGTGTTCGATTCACCATGGCAGATCACAAAATAACGGCATACCGCTATTTCGATCTTCTCAAGGTCCAGAACAACGATATCATGGCCTTTTTTCTTTTGTATTCCTTCAATAACTTTGTCTCTGATCTCTTCAGAGCTGATTTCTCTTATTTCTCCCATAATCAACTGCAAAGGTAGTGAAAATAAAAAAGCTCAGAACCATGAAAATTTCACAATTTTTATTTTCTTGTCACGGGAGGGGACGAACCGGTTTTCACCGGATGATCTCTCTCCGTAAATAAACAGCATCTCATCAAATGACTGCACAAGAGCATATACAGGGTATTGAGGTCATCCGTCTGGCTGAGACCGGATCCACCAACGATGTGGCCCGGGCGCTGGCGGAGGAACGCCGCTCACGCACCCCTCTGCTGGTGACGGCCCGGCATCAGCGGGCAGGCAGGGGGCGCGGCACCAACCGCTGGCACTCCGTGGCCGGCGACGACCTGCTCTTCTCCCTGCTCTGGTATCCCTCCCGTCTGCCCGCTGCACAGCAGTTCGCCCTCTCCATGGCCGCTGCCCTGGCCACGGCCCGTCTCATCAGCACCTTCACGAGAGATGTGTCCGTAAAGTGGCCCAACGACATCCTCGTCGCCGGCCGCAAGATCGCCGGCATACTCATCGAGACCACGGTCAGCCGGGGTCTGACCGATACAGCCGTCATCGGTGCAGGGATCAATGTCAACGGGACCGCCTTTCCTCCCTCCCTGCCCGCAGCCGTCTCGCTGCGCATGGTCACGGGAGAAAGGCACGATACCGGGGAGCTGCTCACAACGATCACCGGCCTCCTGAGAGACTATCTGCAAAAGGCAGAAAAAGGAGGTGTGGAGGCCTTGCAGGAAGAATATGAGTCCATGCTTTACGGGCGGGAGGAAGAGAGCACTTTCCGGACAGAAAAGGGGGAGATCACCGCAGTTATCCAGGGTATCGACCTCTGGGGCCGGCTGCTGCTCACCCTGCCCGACGGTGAAACGCACCCTTTTGGCATGGAAGAGGTACACCAGCAGCTCTGATCATTCCGCCGGCCGGCCGCTGCTGAAATCGAAGGTCTCGATGTGGGAGATCATGATCTCCAGGAACTCTTTGAGCGGCTTCTCCGCCAGCGCCCGGATAAAAACGTTCAGGGAAGCCTTCAGCGTCAGATCGACCCGGCTGCCACCCTCTGTTCTTTGGATGTTGATCTCCAGCGTGAAAGGGATCTTCGCGCTGCTATCGCCGCTGATACGCAGGAACTCAGGAGGTCTTTTCTCCGTGATCTCCAGCCCTACACGTCCTACCCCCGGCAGGTCAAAACTGCATTTCTCATCCTCCGTTTGCCAGTTACTGATCTTCCCGTCGGGAATGAGATGGGAGAAATTCCGGAAATCGGAGAGAAAATCATATACCTGCTCCGGTGAATATGGGGTCTCCCCCGTCCTGCTCTGATATGTCTGGGACATGTTAGTTCATAGTTAGTGGTTCGTAGTTCGCCAATCATCAATCATCATTCATCGTTCCTCCTTCCCCTCCCCATCCTGCCGGGTCTTTCCGCCATTCCCGGAGGGTCTCCAGCGCTTCCGGTTCGACATAACCGGTTTTTACGGCCACATCCAGGAGATGGTGGTAGTCGGTGAGAGGGTAGAGATCACACCCTGCTTCGCGGAAGCGTTCGGCTGCCACAGGGAAGTCATAGGTGAAAATGGCGGTCATCCCCAGCACCGGCATGCCGGCATCACGCAGGGCCGCCACAGCGTTCAGACTGCTGCGGCCCGTGGAGATAAGGTCTTCCACCACCACCGTACGGCGCCCTGGCACCACCTCTCCTTCGATAAGATTGGCCAGACCGTGATCCTTGGGCTTCGACCGCACATAAACGAAGGGAAGCTCCAGCATGTCCGCCACCAGGGCCCCGATACCGATGGCCCCCGTAGCCACGCCGGCGATCCCTTCAGCCTCAGGGAACTTGTCGCGGATCAGTGATACGAAAGACTCTTTGATAAAATTTCTTACCTCCGGATAAGACAGGGTTTTCCTGTTATCACAATAAATGGGAGATCTCCACCCCGAAGCCCATGTAAAAGGGTTTGCAGGAGATAATTTTATTGCTTTAATTTGCAATAGATTTTCGGCCAGTTGTTTTTGTGTATCCATAGTGCAAATGTATAAAGTTTTTTTTGAGAACCGGATCGTTTACCTGACGGATGACTTTGCCAGTGCATTCAAATACAACTATGGCCTTTTTTACAAGTTTTATGACATCGATGAGCTGAGGGAACTGGTCCGGCTTTTCGGTTATCTGAACAAGATCAAGAAACTTTTTATTGTCCACAAAGATCTGGAGCATCTTTTCCGGCGTTTTTCCTCTCTTTTCACCTATGTGGAAGCTGCCGGCGGCGTCGTGCGCTCTTCGTCGGGCAAAGTGCTGGTGATCAACCGCCGGGACAAATGGGACCTGCCCAAGGGAAAGGTGGACAAGGGCGAGGAGACGTCGCAGACCGCTCTGCGTGAGGTGAGCGAGGAGACCGGGCTCAAAGACCTTACCCTGGGCAAAAAGATCATGGACACCTATCATACATATCTCCTCAACGGCCAGCCCGTGCTTAAAAAGACCTCCTGGTACGAGATGACCTATAACGGCAATGAGGCAGATGTTACGCCCCAGCAGGAAGAGGAGATCACCGAGGTGATCTGGCTGGTCCCCGACGATGTTACCATGATCCTGGGCAACACCTATCTCTCTGTCATTGATGTGCTGCGGGAGGCGAAGCTTCTTCCTTTCTGAGGCCTGCTTCCGTCAGAATATCCCGGAATTTTTCTTCGAAGTTCTCCGTAGGCGCCGGCGCCGGTGCCAGCAGTATCTTACCTTCCGGACCGATGAGATAATAAGTGGGGTATCCCCGCACCTCATACCTGGCAGCTACCGAACAATCCGTTCCACATACCAGGAAAGGCCAGTGGTAACCCTTATCGGTGACAAAGGTCTTCAGCATCTGCGGTTTGTCCTCCAGGGCCACGGTCACCACGACCAGATGATCGCCGTATTTTTTAAGTAGTTTAGCCAGCAGGGGGAACTGTCGCAGCGAGCTGTAGCTGAGCCTGCTGGAGAAATTAAGGTAAAGGTATTTACCCCGGAAGTCCTCCGTCCGGTACCGTTTCCCGTCCACCCCTTTCAACACGAAAGAGGGAGCCGGCGTGCCGGGACGCAGGGCATTGAACCGCCGGAGGAGATGCCCGGCGATCTTCCGGATCTCAGGGGTCTCAATGCCGCGGGAGAAGGAACGTAACAGGGCCAGCAGCTTATCTTCGGAATAGGTTTTGTTGTACCATGCGTCGTAGATGCCTTTCAGTCCGGCCAGATCGGTAAAATCCCGGTAGGGTACCTGCAGATCCCCGCGTATGAGCAGCCGCAGGCTGTCACCATTGCCACCCTCCACCACCGCCTCCAGTGTCTTCACATGCCGGTGGCGGGTGAGATAGTTGAAATAATTCCGGAAGACCTGGTTGAAAAGTTCCATATAAGCGGGGTTGTACAGGCGCACCCGCTTCCCAAAATCCCTGTACTTCTCCAGTACCTGCTCACGTACCGGCAGGTTCATAGTCTCCAGCATCGCCAGGCGCGCCGCCATCCAGTCGGCAAAGAAAGGATCCCTGACCGTAGCAAAAGTATCCCGGAGAGCCTGAACGAAATCCTGCAGGGTGGTATCCTTCGACTGCAGGGCCACCAGCGTGGCATGACGGTAGAAGCGGGGATTGTAAAGCTCCTCAAAACGGAGGATCAGGTAGTTCAGCTCCCCGGCACTGTCCGTCTTTGGCAGCCAGGGATACACCTCCGGACTGAAATAAGGGTTCAGCATATCGGAGATCGTCTTGTCCTTGCGGGGAGGCAAACGCAGCCGGTAGGTCTCCCCCGGGATCACATAAAGATACAGCTTATAAGCTCCGGGATACAGATCGACCTCCATGGTATCCGGTACCGGGAAGGTGACGCGGAACGTGCCGTCCTCCTTCACCTCCAGCACGCCCAGGGTGTCCCGCAGATGGGTGATCATATCACTGCGGCCCAGCACCGGGAAACGCATGCCGGCCCAGGCCTGTGCACTGTCACCCGTGAGTGTCACGGGCGCAGGATCGCCATAGAGGAAAAGCGGAAGGAAGAACAATAAAAGAAGGAAGATCTTTCTCATGGTCCGGCAAATGTCATTTTTCCGCCTCTTTCAGATCGATGGCGGCAGGGACGAACTTAGAGGCATCGCCGCCGTATTTGATCACCTCCCGCACCAGGGTGGAATTGATGAAGGTATGTTCCGGAAGGGTGAGCAGGAAGACCACCTCTAAATCTTTCTCCATGGCATGGTTCACCTGTGCAATGGCGCGTTCATATTCGAAGTCGGCAGCCGTGCGCAGTCCCCGTAACAAAAAACGGGCCCCCGCCTTTTTACAGAAATCCACCGTCAGACTGTTATAGGAAGCCACCTCTATACGGGGCTCACCGGCAAAGACTTTGCGGATCCATCCCAGCCGTGTCTCCAGCGGGAAATAATCTGCTTTGTCCGTGTTGGTACCGATGGCCACGATGATCTTATCGAATATCTGCAGACCCCGCCGCACGATCGACTCATGCCCCAGCGTGAAGGGATCAAAAGAACCCGGAAAAACCGCTATCTTTTCCATGATACCAGAAATTATCCTTAACAATACCGAAAGGTAAGAATTTTATCCGGGAGAGAAAAACGAAGGATGATCGATGATCGATGAACTATGAACCACCAACTACGAACCACGAACTACAAACCACAAACTATTTCTTCAGCAGGGCATGGTCCAGGACGTCACGGATGGTCTCCACATAATGGAAGGAGAGGCCTTTCAGGTAGATATCGTTGATCTCATCGATATCTTTTTTATTCTCCTGGGAGAGGATGATCTCTTTGATGTTGGCTCTTTTGGCGGCGAGGATCTTCTCTTTGATACCGCCCACGGGCAGCACCTTTCCCCGGAGGGTGATCTCGCCCGTCATGGCCACGCCTTTCCGCACCTTACGGCCTGTGAGCGCTGAGGCGAGGGAGACCACCATGGTGATGCCGGCGGAAGGCCCGTCCTTGGGGATGGCCCCTTCCGGCACATGGATATGGAAATCATACGCCTCGCTGATATTATTTTTGATTCCCAGATAGCCGGCATGCGACCGCACCCATTCCAGGGCAATGACAGCCGACTCTTTCATCACGTCTCCCAGGTTGCCGGTGAGGGTGAGCTTGCCCTTGCCTTTGCTGAGGCTGGTTTCCACGAACAGGATCTCGCCGCCCACGGGCGTCCAGGCCAGCCCTGTCACCACGCCGGGGATCTCGTTGCCCTGATACACGTCCTTGAAGAACACGGGTTTCCCGAGGTATTCCCGGATATCTTCGATGGTCAGCTTGCGGGGCACCTCCTCGCCGAAAGCTTTTTTCCGCGCCACACGGCGTATCACCTGGGCGATCCGCTTTTCGAGGGTACGCACCCCCGACTCGCGGGTATAGTTGACGACCATGTCCTCGATCACCTTCTTGGGGAAGAAAAGATCCTTCCGACTCAGGCCATGGTTTTCCAATTGTTTGGGGATCAAATGACGCCGGGCGATCTCCACCTTCTCTTCCACGATATATCCGCTGATCTCGATCATCTCCATCCGGTCGCGCAGGGCCGCACTGATGGTGGCTGTCGAGTTGGCGGTGGCGATGAAGAGCACGCGGGAGAGATCATACTCCAGCTCCAGAAAATTATCATAAAAGGCGCTGTTCTGCTCAGGGTCCAGCACCTCCAGCAGGGCATGGGAGGGATCTCCCTTGAAATCGGAGCCGATCTTGTCGATCTCATCCAGGACGAAAACAGGATTGGAAGATTTGGCTCTCCGGATGTTCTGGATGATACGACCCGGCATGGCGCCTATGTATGTCTTGCGATGCCCCCTTATTTCGGCCTCGTCGTGCAGTCCGCCCAGCGACATACGTACGAAATTGCGACCCAGGGCCCGTGCTACCGATCTGCCCAGGGAGGTCTTGCCCACCCCGGGAGGTCCGTACAGGCAGAGGATGGGTGATTTCATATCTCCTTTCAGCTTCAGCACGGCCAGATGTTCCAGGATACGGTCTTTTACTTTCTCCAGACCATAGTGATCGTCGTTGAGGATCTTTTCGGCCCTTCTCAGGTCAAAGTTGTCCTCCGTATATTCGTTCCACGGGAGGTCCAGGAGTGTCTGCAGGTAGTTCATCTGCACCGAGTATTCACCCACGGCCGGGTTCATGCGTTGCAGCTTGTCCAGCTCTTTTTCGAACACCTTCGCCACCTCCTTGCTCCACTTCTTTTCAGCCGCCCGCTGTTTCAGCTCTTCGATCTCCTGCTCCATGGGGCTGCCGCCCAGCTCGTCCTGGATGGTCTTCATCTGCTGGTGCAGCAGGTACTCGCGCTGCTGCTGTTCCATATCCATTTTGACCTTCGCCTCGATGTCACTTTTCAGCTCGAGCATCTGCACCTCGCGCGTCAGGAACTCCAGCAGGAGCACCGCCCGTTGTTTCAGATCGCTGATATCGAGAAGCCGCTGCTTGTCGGAATTCTTGACATTGGCATTGGCACTGATGAAATTGATGAGGAATTTGGGGCTCTCAATGTTCTTGACCGCAAAAGAAGCCTCCTGGGGGATGTTGGAAGAGAGGTTGATCACTTTCAGCGAGAGATCCTTCAGGGCATGCACCAGGGCCTCAAACTCCTGGTCCCCTTCGGGAGGATAGGTCTCCTCAAGCTTCTGGGCCTTTACCGTAAAATAAGGATCGCTGGCCAGCCATTTCTCCACCCCGAAACGGCTCTTGCCCTGGATGATCGCCGTGGTTCCGCCGTCGGGCATTTCCAGGATCTTCAGGATATAAGCCACCGTGCCGATGAGGTTGATGTCCTCGTAGGCGGGATCCTCCACGCCGGGGTCTTTCTGCGACAGGGTGCCGATGATCCGGTCTTTTCGGTATGCCTCCTTCACCAGACGCAGGCTCTTGTCACGACCCACACTGATGGGGAGCACCACGCCCGGGAAAAGGACCGTATTGCGCAGGGGCAGGACGGGCAGGGGATCGGGG
>WFRO01000493.1 GCA_015486475.1 Bacteroidales bacterium | reverse complement strand
TTCGATCAGTCCGGCATACACCGGGTTGTCCTGGTGCAGCCGGTAGGGAAAGCGGCGCTCCATGGCAAAGCCCTGCTCCGCAATGCCCATGGAATCGGCCTTGTCACGGTACTTCTGCCAGCGTTCCCGGGTGGTCTGTATGGGCGCATGCACCGCATAGAAAGCCAGATAAGCCAGGAACTTATCATCCTTGTGCTGCCCGATCCAGTTGACGGTCTCTTTGGCCAGCTTCATCGAAAGGCTCATCCCTTTCTCACCGGGATAGTCTGTCATTTTAGGATCGTGGAAAGGAGAGAAATAGCGTCCATGGGGCGGGCTGCCCACCCTGTATCCCCCGATGTTCACATCAAAGCCGTTGTCCTCGGGATAGTGGCCCTTTCCGCCCAGGTGCCATTTGCCGGCAAAGAAGGTCTGATATCCATACGCTTTCAGCGCCTCCGGCAACACCACATACTTCGCGGGAAGGTAATGCAGGTAATCGGGGGGCAACATTTTGGTGTAACGCTTATAGCGTCTCCAGGCCTCCCCCTCGGGCGCTCCGATCCAGTCGGTGATACCGTGGCGGGCCGTGAATTTGCCCGTCATGATGCTGGCCCGCGAAGGACTGCACACCGCACAGGTGGCATAGCCGCTGGTGAAGACCATGGCCTCCCGGGCAATGCCGTCAATATGGGGCGTCTCGTAATACTTACTGCCCATGCAGCTCAGGTCCTTGTACCCCAGGTCATCCACCAGGATCACCAGGACATTGGGATCTTTGGGCCGGGTGCTGCAGGATGAAAATGCAAGTAAAATGACAAAAGGGGGCAGAAACTTAAATTTTATCATCTTGATATGTTTATTATAGTGGTCATACAACAAATAGTCATTCAAGGGTCACTCATCAACTCATCAACCCCGGCAGCGCCGGGATTAGTTCGACTTTGTGATTTTATTTCAGCTTCGCCTCATAAAACCACAGTCTCACTAACTCTTCAACTCATCAACTCATCAACTTACTTCATTCTTCCTCCATCCATTCCAGTCCCGGCCAGTGCTTTGGTTTCACATAGAGCCGGGGTCTCCCCGGTGTGCTGCGTCCTTCGAGGATGTATTTTTCCAGGAGCCGTCGCATGCTGTCCACCAGCGCCGGATGTTCCGTGCTCACATTCTTTTGCTCTCCGATGTCCGTGGAGAGGTCATATAGCTGCACAGAAGGCAGACCCTCTTTCTTTGCTTCCGCCGACCGGGGATGGCTCCATCCCCCCGATCCGGCACACATCTCCAGTTTCCATTTCCCCTGTCGCAGGGAGAAGCTGCCGTCGATGGAATGATGCACCGTCGCCTCCCTCAGCGGCTTTTTATAAGGTTTCCCGGTCAGCACGGGCAGGAGATTATAGCTATCCCCGCCGGCGTTGTCCGGCAGCGTATCCCCCACAATGGCGGCACAGGTAGCCATCAGATCCGTGAGGCATATCACCTCATCGCTCCTGCTGCCGGCCGGGATATGGCCGGGCCAGCGGGCGATGAAAGGGATGTGATGTCCCCCCTCCCAGATGTCCGACTTGATGCCGCGAAAGATATAGCCGGGATGATGTCCGTATTTCAGGACGGAGTTCAGGGCGCCGCACATGCCGGTACCGTCCCTGCCGGGACTGCCGTTGTCACTCGTGAGGATGATCAGGGTGTTCTCTGCCTGTCCGCTCTCCTGCAGTGCCTGCAGCACCTGCCCGACAGTCCAGTCCACCTCCTGCACATAATCCCCGTAGGACCCGGCCCTGCTTTTCCCCCGGAACTCCTGCGCCGGAGCGATGGGCGTATGGGGCGCTGTCAGGGCAAAATAGAGAAAAAAAGGCGCATCCGGCCTCTTCCCGAAAGCTCCCCTGCCCCCTTTGGCCCGGATATATTCCACCGCCTTCCCGGTGATGGCCGGCATGACCGCCTCCAGCTTCCAGCCGGTGAGCATAGGCCCTTTCATGCCGAACATGCTGTCCGGCTTGACCCGGTCGGGATACCCGACGGTATGATCATTCTCTATGAAACAGTATGGCGGAAAATTGGGCACGTCATCGCCGAAGTAATAGTCAAAACCTCGTGTGGTCGGACCTCCTCCGATCTTTTTCCGGAAATCCACCTTCTCCCCGAAGGCGATCCTTTCCGGTATGCTGAGGCTGCCCTCTTTCACAACATCCGTGATGTGGCTGCCGTCCCTCGCCGGCCACTCCCACCCCAGGTGCCACTTGCCGATACAGGCCGTGCTGTACCCGTGCCGGTGAAGGAGGTCGCCGACAGTCATTCTGCCGGGCCCGATCAGCGGACCGTCCCAGGCCCATAACACCGCTTTCTTCAGCCGGGACCGCCAGCAGTACCGGCCTGTCAGGATGCCATAGCGTGTAGGTGTACACACAGATGCTCCCGCATGGGCATCCGTGAAGATCATCCCTTCGGCGGCAAGCTGATCGATATGCGGCGTCCGGACCAGCGAGTCGGGATTGAGACAACTTATATCCCCGTACCCCATATCATCCGCCAGGATATAGACTATGTTGGGAAATGGTGCGGAGGCTTTCTCCGGGGCGCTATTGTGACAGGAGGAGATCAGAACCATCAGGATCAGAGATCCGGAAAGGAATTTAAAGTGAAGGAAATTTGATCTCAACATAATACTTAAATAAAGGATCCTGAATAGCTTTTACACAAACATAAACAACTCAAACCACCGGTTCCCACCCCGGTTCATACTCCCTGCTCCAGTAAGCCATGGCTTTCTCATCCCCCACGATATGTCCGTTTTCAGGGTCAATATGTAATACGTCCCCGGAACGGTAGGCAATATTCCCCAACTGGCATAGCAAAGTACTTTTGTGTCCTCCCAGGATGTCTGCATTGAGCTTTTCCCCTTTGCGGATGCCATCAAAGAAATTCTGAATATGCAGAGCATCCAGCACCTGGGAAGGATTGACCCGGTTCCGGGGATCCACAACAACATCGTTTTTCACATCTTCCACCACGTGATTTTCCAGATCAAATATTTTATAGGCATTGCCGTCGATCAGCAGGGATCCTTTTTCTCCGTAGAAGATCACCCCTGCGGAGCTGCCTTCTATGGTCCGGCCGTTACAACTGCGTCCCTCCCACTCCATTAAAGTATTGTTCGGAAATTCCATTGTGATCACCTGCGTGTCGGGCGTTTCCCAGTCATCCTGGTAACGGTACCGTCCCCCGGCCGAGGTGACGCGTTCCGCATAGTCAACCTCCAGCCCCCAGCGCATCAGATCAACCATGTGTGTGCCGTTGTTCAGCGCCTCCCCGGTACCCCAGTTCCAAAACCAGTGCCAGTTGTAATGAATAATATTATCCTTGTAGGGACGACGGGGCGCCGGCCCCTGCCACAGATCGTAATCCAGCCAGTCAGGGACAGGGACCACCTTACCATGTCCTATGGACGGACGGTTGTTGGCATACCATCCTTTGGCAAAATAAGCACGACCGATCACCCCTTCCTGTAATTTCCGGATAGCTGTGATCACATTGGGAAAAGACCTGCGCTGATCTCCCATCTGTACCTTCCGGTCGTATTTTTGGGCAGCAGCCACCACCATCTCACCCTCCTGCGGATTATGACTGGCCGGTTTCTCCAGGTAAACATGTTTTCCCGCCTGGCATGCCAGGATCGCCGCCGGGGCATGCCAGTGATCCGGTGTGGCGATGACCATGGCATCCAGTTTTTTATCCTCCAGGGCTTTCCGGAAGTCGGGAGCCGCTTTGGGACTTTTATTTTGGATCTTTTCAACGCTGGCTATGCACTTTTCCGCCGAACGGCTGTCCACATCACTGACATAGGCCACATCACAATTCTCCTGCCTGGCAAAATTGCCTGCCAGGGCCAGCCCCCTGCTGTGGACCCCCATGACCCCCACCACAATACGATCGTTAGCTCCCAAAATGGAAGCATAGCTTCTGGCACTGAATCCGGGCAATACTCCCCCTGCTGAAACGGCAGCACCGCCCACCAGGGTTTTTCGGATAAAATCTCTGCGTGAATTTTTCATCGGGTAATAAC
>WFRO01000492.1 GCA_015486475.1 Bacteroidales bacterium | reverse complement strand
GAGGGGCTTCACGCAGAGGTCGCAATCCTTCGGTACGCCTGGCGGCTACTCAGGAACCGTCCTTCGGTACGCCTGGCGGCTACTCAGGAACCGTCCTTCGGTACGCCTGGCAGCTACTCAGGAACCGGCTATGAGCGATGAGAGATGAGCTATGAGAATCCAAGTTACAACTCCAAACTCCAGGCATCCCGAAAAACAGCAAATCTTGATTTGCGTAGTTTTTCGAGGATCCTCGAAAAATCAAAGATTTTTCGGGACTCCACACTCCAAACTTCTTAAGGAAATAGGATTGATGAACGATGCTGGAGCGTTAGCGGAAGTCCCGGCAGCGCCGTCGGCTCCCTTCGGTACGCCTACAGCTACTCAGGAACCGCCTCTGGCGGCCGATGGCTTGACGGGAAAGGTCGATAGGTCGAAAAGTCGGAAGAGTCGGAAGAGTCTTAAAAGTGCAGAAGAGCGTAGAGCATAGTGCATAGAGCATAGAGCAGATTCATCCAGCACCCTGCACCCCGCCTTCGCCAATGGCTACGGCGGGCGAAGCCAGCACCCACATTGTCCACCGAAGTCCCGATTTATCGGGACGAAGGTGGAGCACCCTGCGCTCTGAGCCCTGCGCCCTGCGCATTGTGCCCCTACTTCTTCAACACCTTCCCCGTATGTCCGTACTCCCCTGCGGAGAATTTGTAGAGATAGACCCCTTCGGCGAGTCCGGGAGCATTCCATTCATAGCTGTAGCTTCCGGCAGGCAGCTCTTTGGAGAGCAGCACGTCTATCAGCCGGCCGTGGATGTTGTAGATACGCAGCTCTGTGAAAGCTTTTTCGGGCAGGGAGAAATCAAAGGTGGTGGAGGTGCTGAAAGGATTGGGATGGTTCTGCTCTATATGAAAGCTCCCTGAGGCGTCATACGGCAGCTCCCGGATGCCTGTGGTGGAGAGGACATCCACGATGACCAGCGAAGAATCAATACATCCTGATCTTTTTTCGATCACATAGATCATGGTGTCCGGGCCCACATAACCGGTTTCGGGTGTATAGGTGATGGTGCTGTCGCCGCTTATCACCGCACTGCCATGGAGAGGATCGCCCACCAGAAGGATCGTGAGCGGCTCATCGTCCGGGTCCGTATCGTTGGCCAGCACGTTTATCTCTGCCGGCTCATCCTGCCGGATACTGAGCGTATCCATTGCTGCGTGGGGTGGCCCGATCCCATACACTTCCAGCCGGACGGAGGTGTCGGTGTACTGCACGGCAAAATAGGTGCAGTTGCAGATCTCCTTCCCGTTCACCACATCAAAGGTGTCCGTCAGGGAAACAGCTTTCATGATCTCAAAGATCTCTCCTTCTTCCGGGATATAATTGTGCAGCAGTTTTATGTTCAGGGTGCCCCTCAGGGTGGCAGCTCCGTCGATGTCCAGGAGGTCGTATTCATCCCGGTCCGCACCATCCAGGTCGATGTTCAGGACAGTAGTAGAATCGGAGGGATAATCAACTGTCAGATGCAATGTCCCCACGGAATCTCCCGGTGAAACGATTCCGGGATTTTCAACCGGACCCTCAAAAGTGATCGTGCCAATGCCTTTCAGCACACCTGTTTCCTTATTTATAAATGAAATGCCATTGGCAAAGAGAGTTGAAGACAGATCTTTCTTTAAATAGGTGCCATAATTATTAAAATGACGAACCTCTGTTCCATTTCCTGTGGGCATCTTCACACTTGAAGGAACATCGGTTTTATCAATAAATAAACCATAATTATTGATCATCGTGTAGTTTCCGTCGTATCTGTAATATAAAGTAATATCTCCCGAATTCCAGAAAATATTACCGTAGTTATTTATTTGTCCCAGAAAAGTGATTTTTCCTGACACATTTATATTTGCATCTTTATCAAAATTTATCGAACCGGTACCATCGCCGATCCATCCTGCTGTATTAAAATCGGCATATTTTCTAATGATAAGTGAATCATACGTTTTAACTCCTGACCCTGAATTTGTAGTTCTTAATGAGTCAATGACTACCTTTTTACCGGTACTGAAAACAACATGATTTCCGATAGTGACCATGCAGGAGTCGAGGCGTGGCGTACTACCTGCATCAAAATATACCCAACTGTAACCTTCAGGTTTGAATTCACCTTTGATATCGAAAGTATCCTTAATGTGAAAAGTATATTGTCCCGTAAAACTCAGAAGACCGTCACAGTGTACCGGACCCGCAAATGTTCTCGGGCCCCAAACCTTAAGATGGGCTCCTTTATCCACCCAATAGGATCCGGTTTCTTCGGTAGTATAGCTGGCGGGTAAAATAAGTGTGCCGGCATTCACTTTTACCTCTCCTCTATTAACAAACTGAGGGATGCGTACTTCACAAAACCCGGCACCTGATTTGATGTATTTTCCGTAATTAATGAACCAGCTACCGAACGTCCCTGTTATATATCCATTTTCAACTTTATTATCATAGATAGTACCATAATTTAAAAAATAGGTTTTATATTTATTACTCCCAAAAGCCAGACTTTTCCCCAATAAATACAATTCACCCTCATTCACCAGGCAACGGTTAATGTTCCCATATCCATCAACACCAGCCTTTGCCGTGGATGCTAGGGTCAGCTTCGTTTTTAACTCACTGCCTGCCGAAGAAAAACCAATCGTTCCCCCCGTCAGGGAAAATGAATCCGTAACCGTAAGATTACTGTCTCCTGCTATTACGCCGGCACTCATATACAGGCTGGCAACAGTAACATTGTCTGAAATTATTGTGGTACCCGTATTAATAATTGCCGTATCCGCAACTCCCGGAATACCATTGGGAGTCCATGTAGCTGTATTGAACCAGTCACCTCCCTTGCTGGTATAGGTAGTTTGTGCACCAAGAACGGTACTGAAAAACAAAAAAAGAAAAAAGAAAGAGGTAAAGGTTTTCATAGGGTGGTTTTTAGGCAGGTTTAAATGATCCGGAAAGGAAAGTCCTGATGTGATACCTAAATAAAAGAGAATACCTGAAAACCCACCTACCCGCAGGGGGTAGTTTTTACGGGAGGTGGGAAAGAGAGGAGGAAAAAGGCAAAAGTAAAAAGGCAGAAGGCAGAAGGCAAAAGGAAGCTCGAAGCTCGATGCTCGATGCTCGAAGCTCGAATCTGGTAGGAATGATGAAGGATGAACGTCGAATGTCGAACAAAGAACGCCGAATAACGAATTTTGAATTTTGATTTATGAGTGATGATTTATGATTAACTAATTAAT
>WFRO01000491.1 GCA_015486475.1 Bacteroidales bacterium | reverse complement strand
GTACGGTCCCATCTCCGAGATCTGGTTCGACATGGGCTCTCCCACGCCGCAGCAGAGCCGCGAGATCAGGGCCCTGGTGAAACGCCTGCAGCCGGCCTGTCTCATCAGCGGACGCCTCTGGAACGACCAGGGCGACTTCGTGGTGATGGGCGATAACTACCGCCCCGATTTCCACATGGGCGTGCCGTGGCAGACCCCCGCCTCGATGTTCCCCGAGACCTGGGGTTACCGCTCGTGGCAGACCCGAGGCGACCCTGCCGCCAGGGCCCGCGAGAAGCTCCGTGACCTGCTGCACGTGGTCAGCATGGGCGGTAACTACCTGCTGAACATCGGCCCCACGGGTAAAGGCGAGATCGTCCCTTTTGAGCGGAAGGTGCTGGAGATCATGGGCCACTGGCTGCAGAAGAACGGCGAGGCGGTCTACGGCACCCGGCCTGTCCCGTTGGTCCCGCAACCCTGGGGCGTCGTCACCGGCCGGCCCGGGCGCCTCTACCTGCACCTGCTCGATCCGCCGGAAGGAGGTCCCCTGACCGTCACGGGTATGCAGGCCTCCGTCACAAAGATCACACCGCTGGCCAACGCCCTGCACACCCTGGCCTGGCAAAGCCGGCACGACACACTCTTCATACAGGCAGGAAAACTGCCCGGAGGGGACATGCCGAAGGTACTTACCCTCACCCTTGAAAGAGAACCTCTCTTCACGCCGGAGATCCGGATCCTGCCTGACAGCAGCGGCACGATCCTCCTGACAGCGGAAAATGCCGTGAAATACCACAGCTTCAGCGGACACGACTACTACTCCCTGCGGCCCACGGTGGTAAGGATGGTTTGGAGGCCGGAGATCCCGGAAACGGAGAAATACACGATCCGCTATGCCGGCACCCCGCCGGAAGATCTGTGTCTCTTTGTCAACGGCAGCGGTACGATCATCTCCCCCCTGCTGAAAGAGACCGTGATCCCGGCAATGATCCTGAACCAGGGCACCGGCAACACGATCCTCCTGCGGCGCAGGGACCTTGCCGATCCGCATAAAGGACTGGAAGAGAAAAATGTTAAAATCATATTAGAAAAAAGAAAACAGCTGTGAAAGAAACAGATCATTGGTAGAATGTTACAAGGTGCTGCCCGTGCCCCTGACCCCCTGAAGGGGGAACCCTCACCCACGCTGGCTATTGATTTGTGGGCGGACTTCCCCTTTAGGGGACCGAGGGGGCGCGAAGGGTAGAAGGTGTATTGGATGCGTCATAATTAAGTTGACATATCGCTAGGCGCCGAATGCCAGGAATATAAGGTACCTGACCTCATTTAAACTTCTCAACTATTCAACTCATCAACTATTCAACTTTTTTTGCCATGAAAAAACTCCTTGAGATCTCCTGCTACTCCGCCACCTCGGCGATGAATGCCGAAAAAGGCGGAGCCAACCGCGTGGAATTGTGCGACAGCCGACCCGAAGGGGGCACCACCCCCAGCTACGGCTCTATCACAGTGACCCGTCAAAAACTTTCCATCCCATTGTTCGTCATCATCCGTCCCCGCGGCGGGGATTTCCTGTACAGCGACACCGAATTTGAGGTGATGAAAAAAGATGTGGAATTCTGCAGGGAGGCCGGTGTCGACGGCATCGTCAGCGGCATCCTCCACAAAGACGGCACGGTGGACAAGGAGCGCACCCGCGAGCTGATCGAATTGGCCCGTCCCCTGGGCTTCACTTTCCACCGGGCCTTCGACATGACCCGCGATCCTTTTGAGGCACTGGATGATCTTATCGAGATCGGCGTGGACAGGGTGCTCACCTCCGGTCAGGAGGCCTCGGCCGTGCAGGGCAGAGACGTAATCAAAAAGCTGATCGAAAGAGCGGCGGGACGCATCATCATCTTCCCCGGCGGGGAGCTGGATGAGAACAACCTGGAGGCGTTCGCCCGCTATACAGGCGCTGCGGAATACCATGCCGCCGCCGGCACCCTTATCGAAGGGGGTATGGAATTCCGCAACCACAAAATCGCCATGGGAGGTATGCCCGGCATCCCGGAGTATGAGATCTTCGAGGCCGACACCGAAAAGATCAGGAAAATGGCCAATATCCTGAAATCCCTGCCCTGAAAGCACATATACCCCATATTTTCAAATATACCTATTTAAATACCTATTTATATATCTACTTAATTACCTATTTTAATACCTATTTAAATAGGTATTTCCTCTCATCAAAACAGATCCGGTCATGAACAAGCGTATTTTCCTCTTTATCGTTTCAGGGACCCTGTTTGCCGGTTCCCTTTTTTCACAACTGCGCACTCCCGCCCCTCCTGT
>WFRO01000490.1 GCA_015486475.1 Bacteroidales bacterium | reverse complement strand
TATCCTTTTAAGGACCGGGAAGTTATGGTGATCCAGACCTATTTTACCGACGAGCTCTTCCCGATGAAGATCCGTTACCTGGGCCGCGAAACGATCAAGGTAGGCCGGAACAGGATCCGTTGTCTGCGCTTCGGGCCGGTCACAGAGGTGGGCAGGGCCTTTGCTTCCGAGAATGATATGTCCATGTGGCTTACCGACGACCGCAATTTCCTGCCGGTCAAGGTACTGATCACCCTGAAAGTAGGTTCCTTCAAGATCTTTCTCCAGGAATATGAAGGATTGAAATATCCTTTCGAGGCCATCGTCCGGAAAAAATGACGGATGTGCCCCCCAAATGGTCAAGGGGGTTGGGGAATTCCGGTATTTGGGTTATTTTTGCATAAATCAAAAGGGAATAATTGTATGGCAACAACTGCAGATTTCCGGAACGGACTGTGTATTGAGTTCAACAACGACTTATATACCATTGTTCAGTTTCAGCATGTTAAGCCCGGCAAAGGCCCCGCCTTTGTACGGACCAAGCTCAAAAGCCTTACCACCGGCAGGGTGATCGACAATACTTTCTCCGCCGGGCATAAAGTGACGGTTGCCCGTATCGAGAGAAGGCCTTATCAGTTTTTATACAAGGATGATATGGGATACCATTTCATGCACCGTGAGACCTTCGAGCAGGTACCCATAGAGGAGAAACTGATCCCTTCGGCCGACCTCCTGAAGGAAGGGCAGGATGTGGACATTGTTTTCCATGCCGAGACCGAGACCCCGCTGTCGGTGGAGCTGCCTCCTTATGTTGAGCTGGAAGTGACCTATACCGAGCCGGGGGTCAAAGGGGATACCGCCTCCACAACGGCCACCAAGCCTGCCGAGCTGGAGACCGGCGCCACGATCAATGTGCCGCTCTTTATCAACCAGGGAGAGAAGATACGTGTGGACACCCGTACCCGCTCCTACGGCGAACGGGCTAAAGACTGAATGTGATGACTTCCAATTCATCCCTCCGCCGCCTGCAGGACTCAAGGTTCAAGCTGAACGCCCTCCTTGAGATCACACAGGCCATTAATAACAACAGCTCTCCGGAGGAGTTGCTCTCCCTGACGGAGAAGATCCTGGTAAGGGATCTGAACATCGGGAAGATCGCCATATACAAAAAGAACACCGGATGGCACTGTATATTCCGCTCGGGCTGTGATGCGGAGGATACCGACAAGGTGGATGTGGAGGAGGTCCTGCTGCCGGTCAAGGAGATATCCTTCGTGGCGGTCTCAAACAATAATTCCGTTAAAGGATTTGATATCGTCATTCCGGTCTATCACAATAACCAGCCCCTGGCGTATGTCCTGATAGGGGATCTGGAAGAAGGGGAAGGGATGAGCCCTGTGGTAAAGCATCTGACGTTTATACAGACGCTTACCAATATCGTGCTGGTCGCTATTGAGAACATCCGCCTTTTCCAGGAAAGTCTGGAACAGGAAAGGATGAAAAAGGAGCTGGAGCTGGCCCGGAAAATGCAGTCATTGCTGATCCCCCACAATGAGATCCTGCCCACTACCGAGTGTATTAGCGTGAAAGGATTCTATCAGCCCCACTACTCCATAGGCGGGGACTATTACGATTGTATCCGCCTGAGCCACAATACGTGGGGGTTCTGTATCGCCGATGTGTCGGGGAAAGGGATCTCGGCAGCTTTGCTGATGGCCAATTTCCAGGCCAATCTGCGGGCGTTGTACACTTACGAGATCCCCATGGAGGAGTTGGTGAAAGAACTGAACAAAAGGGTCGTGGAAAGCGCCAACGGCGAAAAATTCATCACCCTTTTTATTGCCAAATACAACTGTGAGACCCGTCTGATGGAATATATTAATGCTGCTCATAATCCGCCCGTGGTCTATCAGACGAAGGATGACAGGATCCAGCTGCTCAACAGTAACACCGTGGGCGTGGGTATGCTGGACGAAATGCCTTCGGTGACCAAGGAATCCCTGGTGATCGATCAGCGGACCAAGATCATCTGCTATACCGACGGACTCTCTGAGCTGCCGGATGATGACGGGAAAGAGATAGGTACGGCTCCCATAGAAAAGAACATACGCAACCATGAGAGTATCGGGAAAAACATCCTGGACCTGATCAAAGAGGAGAAGATCACACCTGATAACCCGCGTTGTTTTGACGATGTCTCCATACTGGGGGTGGAGATCTTCTGAACGCTACTTTTCCGCTGCTTCCTTTTGATTTTTGTAATAGAGATCCATCGTCACAATGATGGCGAAGAATCCCCAGATGGGTATGGCCGCTTTGTCCCTGTCGAGGAAGTTGTTCATCAAACCGTGGATGAAATAGGAGGAGAGCCCTGTCAGGATCGCCAGCATAAGGGTCCTGTCGCGGGGCCGGGAAGCTCTCTGATAAACCCGGACACCTGTATAAAAAGCCAGAAAGAATACGATGATCACCGTGATCATCCCCGGGAGGCCACTCTCCGAGAGCGGTCCGAGGTATTCGCTGTGTGCATTGCCCATATCCCCGAAATCGGTGCTGATGATCGTCCGGTCATAAGAAGCCTGGAAAGGGGCGTAATTGAACATATAGGTTCCGGGGCCCCATCCCAGCACCGGCTTCTCACTGTACATGCGCAGGGCACATTTCCAGCGGTTGATACGTTCCAGGTTGGAAGCATCGCTGCGTACATTGGTCATCGAGCTGATATGTTGCGCAAAACTGGTGGAGGACTGTTGCTTGTTCTCTTCCAGTTTCAGCCAGATGGTGGTCCAGAAAGAAAACAGCAAACCGGCCAGGATGACCGTGAAGAGAGCGATGGTCCTGAAACGGATGCGCAGCCGTATCAGCAGGGCAATGCCGGCTGCCAGCACCAGGCTCAGCCAGGCCGCCCGGCTGTAGCTGAAAACAAAAGAAAAAAGGAACAGGGCCAGCATGCCTGCCACAACAATAAAAGGCGCTCTGCGGGATCTTCTGTCCATAAAGAGGAATCCTGTCAGTATGGGGATGAAAAGCGCCAGGATGGCTCCGTAGGAGGTGTGGTCGTTGTAAAAAGGGGTCATGGCTGAGTGGGCTGCCTTCTGGTTGACCAGGCCGGTGTGGGCCTGGTTGAAAAGGGTGTAAAATATGACCAGCATCAACGGGATCATATAGGCCCACAGAAAACGTATCATATTATCCTGTCTCCGGAAAAGTTCGTAAGCCAGGAAGTAGGCGGCAGCAATGAACCAGAGATGGGACAGGAAATATTTCAGGGAGACCAGGGGCAGCGTACTGGTGACAGCCGTGATCAGCATCCAGGAGAGATAAAGAAGGATCGCGAGGGTGAGCGGGTGAAAAAGGAAAGTGCGGTCCACGCCCCTGCCTGTCAGATAACGGTACAGCAGGACAAAAAGGATCAGCAGGACGAACAGTTCGGAAGGAATGGAGAGGTTGAAAGAGAGTTCAGGGAAAAACTCCAGCAAGGGTACAGAGAGAGGGGTGAAAAAAACCATGCTGAAATAGAAATAATCCAGCCGGTAAAAGGCCAGGAAAAAAAAGGCCAATGCGACGGGCAGGAGGAAGGCGGGCCAGAGCTCTTTATAGACCATCACCCCCTCGAGCAGGAGGAAAAAAAGGGAGAAGAGATAGAAGCGTCTGATATCGGCTGCTGTCAGGGTCACGTCATCCGTTTTTCTCCGTTCTTCTTCTGAAAGCTTCCAGGATCATCAGCAGGATCACTGCGAAGAGAAAGGCCGAGAGGGTGCCGGCCATCACGATCAGGGAACGTTTCGGTGCTGCTTTTTTATCAGGCACCTCGGCGGTGTTGATGATGTACACATTGGGCAGGTCCTGCTCGGCATCCAGCCGCGCTTCGGAGTATTTGATGCGCAGGTGGCTGAGCCGTTCCACAGAAAAGGAAAGCTGTTCCGTGAGGGTACTGTATCCGGCCCCGTATTCCCCCAGCACTTTCATCTGTTTTTCCATCTTTTTCATGGCCACCTGGTCATTCCGGCGGACCGCTTCGGCATAAGCTTCACTAAGACCCATACTTTGTGCTGACAGGTCATAGAGGCCCAGCTGGCCCAGAATGAGGAGAGAGTCCCTGATCTGTTCAACCTCTTTCTGCAAGGAAAAATACTCGTCCTGAACGAGGTAAAAGGCCTTGCGGGCCTTGTCCCTTTGCAGGTGCGCGATGGTGGAATCGAGCAGGGAGGCGATCGTATTGGCCATATCGGCCGCGATCACCGGATCGGTATCCATCACCCGGATCTTAACCGCCATATATTCTGTTTTACGGAAGCGGACATTCCTTTTTAGTTTCTCGTTCAGGAGGGTCTTCCGGTATCTGGCGTCGGGTTTGATCTCATAATGGTTGTAAAGATCGAATTGCTGCACCAGCTTGTTGCGGATCTTGTCCGACTGCAGGATCTGCAGCAGGCGCTCGGTCTCTTCCTCCTCACCGAAGGAAAGGATATCCTTGTTGCCGGTCCATTGTGTGGAGATCAGGGTCTTGGACACGGAAGAAGAGGCGGTAGGGTAGAGGACCACCTCGGCCGCAAAACGGGGCTTGATGAGCAGGGATACCACTACCGAGAGGATGATGCCAACCACCGTAACGATGATCACCGGCCGGCGGTATTTCCACAAAAAAAAGAAAAAATCAAAGCTTTCGTAGGAGGATGTTTCCTGTTTCATGATCATTAGGATGGAGTGTCAGTAGAAATAACGTCAGTTTTTCAGTTTTATTAAGTAGTAGTTCTTTTTTCCTTTCTGGACCAGTATGTACTTCCCGTTGATGAGGTGCTGCTCCGAAACTTTCATTTCGGGATCGTTAACCTTGTTTTTGTTGATGCTCAGCCCCCCGCCTTTGACAAGGCGCCGCAGTTCTCCTTTGGAGGGGAAGATGCCCGTGGTGTCTGTGAGCAACTCACTGGCGGGGATCTCCCCGGCCAGGACGGAACGGTCGATCTCATACACCGGCACCCCGGAAAAAACGTCCAGGAAGGTGGCTTCGTCCATATTCTTCAGTGTCTCTGTGGTCCCTTTTCCGAACAGGATCCGGGAGACCTCTTCCGCCCCGGCAAGAGCTTCCGGCCCATGGACCAGCGTGGTGACCTCTGAGGCGAGCCTTTTTTGCAGGACACGGGCATGGGGGGCCGTGCGGTGCACGCGGATCAGATCTTCGATCTCTTCTTTCGAAAGGAGGGTGAAGATCCGGATGAATTTTTCGGCATCCTCGTCGGAGACGTTCAGCCAGTACTGGTAAAATTTGTAAGGAGACGTTCGTTTGGGATCAAGCCAGACATTGCCCGATTCGGTCTTGCCGAACTTACCGCCATCGGCTTTGGTGATGAGAGGGGAGGTAAGGGCATACGCCTCGCCGCCCAGCTTACGGCGGATCAGCTCGGTGCCCGTGACGATATTGCCCCACTGGTCAGATCCTCCCATCTGCAACTTGCAGCCGAGGGTCTCGTACAGATGGAGGAAATCGGTGCCCTGTACCAGCTGGTAAGAGAACTCGGTGAAGGACATCCCGCTCTTGTTGGCAGGATCCAGGCGTTTCTTTACCGACTCCTTGGCCATCATATAATTGACCGTGATATGTTTGCCTATATCCCGGATGAATTCCAGGAAAGTGTAATCCTTCATCCAGTCGTAGTTATTGACCAGCACAGCATCGTTGGCTTTGCCGGCGTCGAAGTCCAGGAATCTGGTGAGCTGTTGTTTGATGGCTTCCTGGTTGTGTCGCAGGGTCTTTTCGTCGAGCAGGTTGCGTTCCTGCGACTTGCCGGAAGGATCGCCGATCATCCCGGTGGCTCCGCCGATGAGCACTACGGGCCGGTGGCCTTTCAGCTGAAAATGCTTCAGGAGCATGATCCCTACCAGGTTGCCGATATGCAGGGAGTCGGCCGTGGGATCAAAGCCGATGTATCCGGTGGTCATCTCTTTCTTCAGCTGCTCTTCCGTACCGGGCATGATATCATGGATCATCCCCCGCCAGCGTAACTCTTCAACAAAATTCATGGTACACAGATTTGCCGCAAAGATAAGAATTTGTCCTTCTTTACAGGGTCACAGGCTCGTTTTTCCGGGATTGGGGGTGCAGGGGCGTGGTGATGTCAAAATGAAAGAACGAGAAAAGATCAGGTGCAAAACGGGACAGCGGTTGCCACAGTGCCGACGAGCGGATCGTTTTGTCCGGGATGAAATGGGAATTGCGGTTCAGCGCATTAACAGGCACCAGGAGAATGCTCAGGACAAATGCCACTTTGATGAGGCCGAAAAGCATCCCCATAAAACGGTTGATAAAACCCAGCGCCACGGCTTTGACCAGCTTGTCCAGCAGGCGGGCCAGCAGGTGTACCGCGATGACAATGATGATGAAGGTGATGACAAAAGAGGTAATGTACAGTGCATTGCCCTGCAGGTCAAAATGCTGCGTCAGCAGGGCGGAAGTATAATAGGAAAAACGGAGCGCGCCATACAGCCCCAGGACCAGGGCGGCCAGGGCGGCCAGCTCGATGACCAGACCGTTCCTGAAGCCTTTTATCAGGCCCCACAATAAAAAAATACCTAAAATGATATCAAGTATGTTCATGCCGGAAAGATCGGTTGCAATACAAAGTAAATCATCTTTTTCTGAAATAAAAAATCAGAAGTAATATAAAAGTAGAAAAAAAGTTTATATAAATTGTCATTGTAAAATATTTATTATATTTGCTTTATGAAACATCAACTACGTAGTTAGCTACGTAGTTAACTACGTAGTTGGGGCCTTGTGTGCAGGCAAGGGTTCCTTTGTTAACATGAAAATGAGTGAGTTATGGCAAAAAGAAAGAACACATCAAAAAGCAGGGAGGTCAGGCATCTGACGAAGATCTCGGGTGGCAGCAGCTATGCTGTTGTGATCCCGATGGATTTTATCAAACAATTGGGATGGAGAGATCGTCAGAAGCTGGTGATCCGCAAATACGGCTCGAAGGTGGTGATCAGCGACTGGGAGCCGGAGGGGGAATGATCCTTGTCAGGCGGTTCTCTTACTGCCTGCTCTTTACTGTGAGAGGAGGCCGTTGTAATAAGTGATGATCTTTTTCAGATCCTCTTCCCGGTTGACGGAAAGATGCTCTTTCTTGATGAATTTGCCGATCTCCTGAGCATGGTCCTGCAGGAAGGTGAGGAGGGATTTTTTGCTCCTGACAAGCTCCAGGGTCCCTGGATCGTTATTTTTCTGCAGGTAATACAGGGTACGTTTGTTCTCAAAACGGGCCGGTTTGGGATCCTGGTAAGGTTTGGCTTCTTCGGCTTCATGGAAGGTGATAAGGTGTCTGGCCAGTAAACGGCAGGGCCCGTCGGCGAGCAGCTCATAATATCCCCCCTTTTTGTTCCCTTTGCTTTTTAGAAAGATAAATGTTCTGCCGTCCAGCGTGATCTTTTTGACCCGCTCCCGGGGGGTGATCCAGTAAACATGACCCTTGACCTGAAATTCCATCTCATCGGTATAGAGATCATATCGCAGCTTGCCGTGATAATGCGAGTTATCGTCCATGACGATGGACGCTTCCCGGTAATCGGGGAAAAGATAAGGCGATCCTTTGATCTGTTCATAGGAGGAGAGGACCCCTGCAGCCGGGTTAGTAACCTCCTGGTTCACTCTGAAATCATCCAGGAACCTGACGATCTCCTGATCCTGGGCATACAGGGCCATCCCGGAAACCAGGAACAGCAACAATAATGATCCTTTTTTTAAATACCGGATACTATGTTTTATCAGCATGATCAGAAAATTTATGATCCGTGATCAAAAGGACAAAAAATATACCGAAAGAGCAAATCTCTTTGTTAAAAAGATAGATTGACAATCTCCGGGCGTTAGAATTCCGGCGACGGAAGATATTGTCATGTGCCTGACTTCCTGACCGGACAGGAATACGGGAGCATTTTTTTTCAATTGCTGATTTTCGTTTAAATTTGAGTTTCTTTTTTGGGTGGATGATATGATCTGTGCCGGGTGAAAAAGACAGACAAAAAATTACCGGTATGACGCCAGACCTTAAGAAAAAGCTGATCTCCCCTCTGACAAGCCTGATCCTGGGTGCCTTGTTCCTGGTCCTTTTATTGGCCCTGGCCGGAAAATACAGGATCAAAGCGGAAGAGCATCTCAATTCCGGACCCACTTCCTTTTACTATTATGTCGACCTGAACCATGATGGGGTAACGGAAAAGGTCCATTTCCTGAAAGATCTGATCATTAGGGACCAGATAGGAATGATCGTTTATACCCCGGAAGATCAGATCATTGATCAGTGGAACTTCGACGGGGCCTGGGGGCGGATGGATCATCCATTCGTCGGCGACATCAACGGGGACAATCATGATGAGATCATTCTCTTTTCGCTTAAGAACGATTCTATACTGATGCATTGTGTGGCTCCCCTCCATGGTAAGATCCTGTTCCGGGACCGCCGGATCGCAAAGGTTTACCGTGAAAAGAAAAGGTATGATTTCAAAGTGTGTCCCGGTTTTCTGTATGATCAGGACGGGGATGGTATCAAAGAGATCTATTTCAGCATCACCTGTGGTTTTACCACGCGTTCCCGGCGGTATTATGCCTACAATATGATCAGGGACACGCTTTTTGCCTCGCCGCTGGCCTGTGTTCCCGCTTATGACCCCCGTATGTGGGATCTGGACAGGGACGGGAAGCCGGAGATCTTCGGCCGGACCTTCTCCCCCGGGAACTGTGACACCACAGCCAGTGACCCCATACCTTACAGCGACTATTACAACTGGCTGGAAGTTTTTACCCCGGATCTTCGTTTTAAATTCCCTCCCATGCGTTTCAATAAGTATCCCGCATCATTGTATACGGGCGTGATCCGGGGAGAAAAGGAGGATCACCTGTTCGTTTTTCACCATTACCGGGGGAGGGAGGGCTATCCTTCCCTGATGTTGCTCCTGAACGCTGATGGAATGATCCTGAAGAAAAAGAAGGCAGAGCACCTCTCCTCGGGCCAGTATACGGTGATCACCCCGGAGGGTGGGAGTGATCATGTATTCCTCGTCGGTTCGGACGGAGAGGTGTTCAGGATCGATACCTCCCTGGTACCGAAGCCGTATTCCCGTCTTCCGGGATCCTATGAAGAAGTAAAGTTTTGGTCCATGGATCTGGACGGAGACGGTGTTACGGAATATATTCTTAAAGGGAAAACCCGGAATGATTTTGTGGTCACCGGCCATGACCTCCGGCACGCTCTCCGGTTTACGGTGGGGCATGATGCATCTGACCCTGTATTTTCCGTTATGCAAAACGGTGAAGACCCTCCCCGGCTGGCCCTGGACGGGGGTGGTTATACCTCGTTCTTCAGGTACGGGAAGACCTTTGCCTACCGGTACTGGTTCCTTTTTTATCTTGTTTTTGCCCTGTTCATATACCTGCTTTTCTACCTGGCCGATAAGGTCCGGGAATACCGGCGCCTGAAAGTGGCAGATACGCAGCGCAGGATCTATGAGTTGCAATTGCGTTCTTTCCAGAACCAACTGGACCCGCATTTCACTTTCAATGCGATCACCTCCCTGGGCACCCTCATCTACACGGAGGAGAAAGAGGCGGCCTATGATTATCTCGTGCGTTTCTCGGGGCTGATCCGGAAGATCCTCGAGAGCTCCGACAAGATCGCCCATACCCTTGGTGAAGAGCTGGACTTTGTGAAAAATTACCTGGAGCTGCAAAAGTTCAGGATGAAAGGAGATCTTCATTTTGATATTACCGTTTCACCCGGGGTCAATACCTCAGAGATGGTGCCCCGCATGATCATTCAGACCCACGTTGAGAACGCTCTGAAGCACGGGCTCATGCACAGTGAGAAGGAGGGACGTATCTGGATCCGTATCTCCTGTGTGAACCATATCCTTACCATCGAGGTGGAGGACAATGGTATCGGGAGGAAGAAGGCCCGGGAGCTGAACGAACGATCCACCCGTCTGGGGCTGAAGGTCACAGAACAGTTTTACACCTTGATCAACAAATACAACCGGCAGAAGATCGAACGCAAGATCATTGACCTGTATGATGATGAAGGCCGTCCGGCCGGTACACGGGTGGTACTTCGCATCCCGGAAGGGATCGTTTACAATTTATAAACTGTTTCAGATAAATGGTTCTTCCCGGTCGAAATCGGGCAGATAATGGTCGCGGCTGGAGATGTCCTGGGTAAAAAGGGTCTCAAAGCCCAGGGAGATGGCATGATCCACCAACTCATGATATTCTTCCGGGCGGAGGGTACGGTCGATCTCCGGGAAGCGGTGGGCATTGTGTTGCGGGGAGTACTGTGACATGAGGCTGACAGGGATCTGCAGGGAGATCTCCGCGACGGCTTCCAGACATTTACGACTGTTTTCCGTCAGACCCGGCAGCACCAGGTGGCGGACGAGAAGCCCTTTGACAGCCACGCCTTCCTCATCTGTCTGCAGCGGCCCTGTCTGATCGAACATCTCCCGCAACACGCCCGGGATGACCTCCGGGTAATCGGCAGCCCCGGAATAACGGCGGGCCGGTTCTGTTTCCATATATTTGATGTCGGGGAGGAAGATGTCCACCAGCCCTCTGATCTCACGGAGGACCGCCACCTCGTCATAACCCCCGGAGTTATACACCACGGGTATGGCGAGCCCCTTTTTACGGGCCAGGAGGATGGCGTCGGCCATCTGCCAGATCACATGCGACGGGGAGACAAAATTGATGTTATGGGCCCCCGCCTCCTGCAGGCGGAGCATTTCATCTGCCAGGGCGGAGGGGGTCATCCCGCGGACAGAGGCAGGGGTGAAACGCTGGCTGATCTGCCAGTTCTGGCAGAAAACGCACCGCAGGTTACAGCCGGCAAAGAAAATGGTACCGGATCCGCGGGTGCCTGAGAGGGGCGGCTCTTCGCCATGGTGCAGGCCGCTGTGGGCGACCAGGGCCTGAGCCCCTGTATGGCAATAGGAGATCTCTCCTGCCAGCCGGTCTATACCGCAGTGGCGCGGACAACAGGTGCAGGAGGTGAGGAAATGTGAAAATTTTTTCCGCGTTGCCATGCAAATCGGTTGCAGGAGGATTATTTTACAAAGATGGCCTGAAAAAAGTGATTTATTTGAAGGAAAATTTTGTAGCCCCACCAGGACTCGAACCTGGATCTATGGTTTAGGAAACCACTATTCTATCCCTTGAACTATGGGGCCCTTGAACTATGGGACCGGAAGCGGAGGGCAAAGATAAAACAATTTCAGAAAAAATCTTGAAAGCAAGGGAAGATGAAAATGGAGGGGTTCCGGCTTATTTGCCGAAGCGGAAAGAGAGGCAGACCCCCAGATAATTGTTGGACAGGGGGGATTCCATATCGTCTTTGTCTTTCATGGAGCTGTAATGATAAAAGACCGTTCCCCCGATGCTCATATGCCTGACCAGGTTGTGGTCATATCCCCATCCCACGTTCAGCCCGAAGCCGGGGTTTGTGGCATAAACATCTCCGCCGTTGAGCAGACGGGTAGTGGCCATATTCCCGTCGGCGAAGATATAGTTCTTTCCTTTTCCGAAATAAAAAGAGAGACCGCCGCCCACCTGGGGAACGGTCATCAGGTCGGCAGCAGAGATCCCGTTGGTTTCGGGATTCACTACGAACATTACATCATAATTGAAATAGATGGCTACACTTGATCCGGTCTGATATCCCAACTGGAAGATCAGGGGGACGGGTATTCCTTTGATATCATACGCATCCCGGTAATTGGTCTTCCCCATGGCGATGCCGGTGCTGATGCGGGCATAAATGCCTTTTTGTTTCTGTTTAAGCTCGGGAAGTTCCACCTTTTGCTGGGCCATGCCCTGGAATACTACAGAGAAGGAGATCGTCAGAAAGAAAAACAGGAAGAGGCTGGCTCGTTTTTTCATAAGGGTTGGGTTTGATTTGTCAACAATATAAAGCAAATCGCTCAATCTGGCAAAGGAATATATTTGATAACATATTTGTAACAATCCCGTATAGAGATAAAAAGAAAATTTTGTAACTTACAACCATCATATTATCAAACAAATAAATAAAACATTTATCAGGAAAACAAAGTGTTTATGATACAATTAAGGTTATTGGTCCTGGTACTGTTTCTGTTTACGGGGCTGTCCGAAGGAATGTTACCGGCCCAGGAAAAAATTCCTGATAAACGGCTGGCTCTGGTGATCGGCAACGGGGATTACCTGGCCGGTCCCCTGCCCAATCCGGTCAATGATGCCCGGTCGATGGCCCGTGCCCTGCGAAATGTAGGGTTTGATGTTATGTTGCGGGAGAATGTTTCCAACCAGACGGAGATGAAACGTGTGATCCGGGAATTCGGTCAGAAACTGAAAGATTATAATGTGGGGATGTTCTATTATGCCGGGCATGGCATACAGAAGGACGGTTACAATTTTCTGGTGCCGGTAAATGCCCAGATCAACAGTGAAGAGGAGGTGGAATATGAGTGTGTGGATGCAGGTTTTGTGGTGGCTTTGATGGATGCGGCGGATTCGCGGGTGAACATCATCGTGCTGGATGCCTGCCGTAACAACCCTTTTGCCCGTACTTTCCGTTCGACGCGCCAGGGACTGGTGAGTATGAACGCTCCTGCCGGAACGATCATCGCCTATGCCACCTCCCCGGGGAAGACCGCCCTGGACGGCTCGGGGGTGAACGGCCTCTACACCCAGGAGTTGCTGTACCAGATACAGCGTCCGGGGCTGAAGATCGAGGATGTGTTCAAAAATGTACGTATCGAGGTGATGCGGAAAAGCGATAACCAGCAGGTGCCCTGGGAGTCCTCTTCGCTGACGGGAGATTTTTATTTCAAGCCCACCCAGGAACAGATGACCGCCTATTTTGCCAGCCAGGGAGCACCGGTAAGTGAAAAGGGAACATTCTGGAAAGCCGATACGAAAAATATTGTGCTGAAGAAAGACGGCAGGGAGATCACGGATCCCAGGACCTATCCTTTCGGGGACGATCTGATCGCCGAAGATCCCGAAACCTACGAAAGGTACCTGTTGCGTAATTACTGGAAGAACCGTGACAACCGGTACCGTCCGGCTGAAAAGCTGCCGGCGACAGTGGCAGATTATTATCAGACCAGTGAAACGGAGAAAGCACTGGAAAAGAATCCTGCAGGAGTTGCAACAGGTATTGAGACACAGGCAGCCTTCGATGCGCGTTACAAGGCAAAATGGAGGGCTGACAGTAACGGAAACCTGTGGTTTGTCGTGGGGGTGGAGGATGTGACCACCAAAATACAGGTATCCCTGGAGAACAATAAGAAAGACCTGCAGATCTATTATCCCGGCAATGACGCGCATTATTTTGTTAAAAATGTTTCAAAGTATCTGGACAACAGATGGAGAGAGATCTATCCGACAGATAAGACTTTCAGCGCCCCTGCCTTACCGGCCTCTAACATTAATCAGGCC
>WFRO01000489.1 GCA_015486475.1 Bacteroidales bacterium | reverse complement strand
CCAGGGGGGCGGGCAGGCTATGTAACGCGTTGTTTTAAGGTTGACTTAATTCTTGTAAATATTTTTTATTTTAGGAGGATCTTAACCCTTGTCATCATGAAAACCTTCTTCCGTTACGAACAGCAGGCCCTGTCCGGGATCCCCGGCAGGCACCTCCTCACGCTCCTTCTCCTCCTCACAATGTTTTCTCCCGGATACGGCCAGTTGTCCGGGGGCGGCGAAGCCAACCCTGCGCTGCATACCAACCAGGTGGCCCTGGCTCGCTGGCAGGCCCTGCGCTTCGGTATGTTCATCCACTGGGATCCCGTCTCGCTGCGGGGCACCGAGATCGGCTGGTCAAGAGGAACCTCGGTACCCGTAACTGATTACGACTCCCTCTACAAAGAGTTCAACCCTGTGCTCTTTGATGCAGAAGAGTGGGTGCATATCGCCAAAGAGGCCGGCATGAAATACATGGTGCTGGTCACCAAGCATCACGACGGTTTCTCAATGTGGCCATCGGACTACACCGGATATGATATGGCCGCCACACCTTACGGGCGCGACATCGTCGGGCAACTGGCGGAGGCGTGCCGAAAAGAAGGGATCCTCTTCGGCACCTATTATTCGATCCTCGACTGGTGGAACCCCCTCTACCCGGGCAGCCATGGCAAACCACCCAAGGACCCGGCAAAGGCGGACATGCAGAAATATACGGAATACCTCTACCACCAGGTGGACGAGTTGGTCGAAAAATACCACACCAACATCCTCTGGTTCGACGGCCAATGGGAAAAATACTGGACCCATGAAGACGGAATGAAACTGTACGCCCATCTGCGGGGGCTCAAAGACGACCTGCTCATCAACAACCGCGTGGACAAGGGCAAGGTACAGGGCAACAAAGACAGCCGGAAATATGCAGGGGATTTTCTCACACCTGAGCAGCGCATCGGCACCTACGATCTGGAGAACCCCTGGGAGTCGTGCATCACCATCGCCACACAGTGGGCCTGGAAGCCCAACGACAAGGTGAAGAGCACGGGAGAGATCCTGCGCACCCTGGCCCGCACGGCCGGCGGCAACGGCAACCTGCTGCTCAACGTCAGCCCCATGCTGGACGGCCGCATAGAGATGAGGCAGCAAAAAAGGCTGAAAGAGGTGGGCGACTGGCTGAAGAGATACGGCGAGGCGATCTACGGCACACAGGGAGGCCCCTACCTGCCCGACAGCACCCTCACCTCCACCCGCAAAGGGGACAGGATCTATCTGCTCCTGCTCACCCCTCCCGGTCCCCGCCTGACACTGCCGGCACCACCCAGAGTGAAAGTGGAAAAGATCACCCTGGCAGGAGGCAGCGCTCTCTCCTGGAAAAAGAGAGGAGACCAGCTCGTCATCGACCTGCCCCCCTCCCTCCCCGACCCGAATGTGAATGTTGTAGTAATGGATATGAAGAAGAAAGTGGAGGGAATGGAGACGATGAAATAAGAAGTTTGGAGTGCCTAGAGTTTGGAGTACTTAGAGTGCCTTAAGTGCGCTAAAGTTAAAAGTTATTTGCTGCTACGCAGCTGAAATTAGTTCGGGCTGCGCCCTCACGAAATTTGCTCGCTAATGCTCGCGAAATTAGGCCACTGCGTGGCTGTAATTAGGTAGTAATTAAGTAGAAATTAGCTCACTACGTTCGCGAAATTAGGTTGTAATTAAGTAGTTAATCATAAATTATTATCTAAAATTCATCATTCGGTGTTCGTCATTCGGTATTCATTGTCTTTTGAACCTGAAACCTGGAACCTGGAACCTGAAACCTGAAACCTGAAACTTCCTTCTGCCTTTCCTCGTCCGACGTAGTCCCAATTTATCGGGACGAAGTCGGATGCCTTATTACTTTTGCCTTATTACTTTTGCCTTTTTACTTAAACACTATTCCTTTTATCAACTCTTCTCCCGCCTTCTCGTTCAGGGCCCTGACCAGCTCCTCCCGGATCATCATCAGTTCGCTTTTGACCACCGACGAGCGGATGTGGACATACATAACCCCGTCGCGTATGGTGATCTTCTCCGTTTTGGAGGCGATGATCTTTCCCACTATTTCCTCCCACTCGGAGGTCAGTCCTACCTCCTTGAGCTTGCGGTCTATCTGCAGCTCCTGCAGATACTGTCTGATCACCTCTGCTATGCTTTCTGTGTTGGAACGTTTCATGGAAGGAGTTTGTGGTTTGTGGTTGGTAGTTTGTAGTTAGTATTTCACCCAGCACCCAGTACCCAGTACCCAGTACCCAGTACCCAGGACCTTAAATAATCCTTATTTCTTCATTGATCTTAAATATCCTGTGTTCCGTTCCCACCTCGCTCAGGATCTTTTTCAGGTGTCCGGCGTCGGTGTCGGTGATGAAGATCTGCCCGAACTCATGACGGGCGACCATCCGGATGATCTGATAGACCCTGCGGGCATCAAATTTATCAAAAATATCGTCCAGGAGCAAAATGGGTTTTACACCGGTGAGGTCGCGGATGAACCCGAACTTGGCAAATTTCAGGGCTACCAGGAAGGTTTTCTGCTGGCCCTGTGATCCTGTTTTTTTGATGGGATAGCCGTCGAGGGTCATCACCAGGTCGTCCTTGTGCACCCCTGCCGTAGTGTATTGCAGCACCCGGTCTTTCTCGCGGTTTTGCAGGAGGATGTCTTCAAAGGGACGTTCCAGCAGGGGTGACCGGTATTCGAGCCCAACCTTCTCTTTCCCTTCGGAGATATGATCGTAGTATTCCTGGAAGACAGGCACCAGTTTCCGTACCAGTTCCTTTCTTTTCTCATGGATCTCATTGCCGGGGATGATCAGCTGGTTGTCCCACAGCTCCAGTTCGCCGGCATCCGTTTCCCGTTTGAATTCCAGTTGTTTCAGCAGCTTGTTGCGCTGCATCAGCGCCCGGTTGTACCGCAGGAGGGCCTGCAGATAGGGACGGTCGTAGAGGGAGATGACCGTATCAATGAAACGGCGCCGCTGCTCGCTGCCTTCCAGGATCAGACTGCTGTCGGCCGGCGAGATCATCACCACCGGCAGCAGGCCTATGTGATCGGAGAAACGCTCGTAGTCCTTGTTGTTGCGTTTGCAGATCTTCTTCTTTCCAGCCCGTACGCTGCAGAAGATCTTTTCCGTATGGTCTCCCCGGACAAATTCTCCCTGGATGACAAAAACCTCCTGTCCGTGGCGGATATTCTGCTGATCGACGTTGTTGAAAAAGCTTTTCGTCAGCGACAGGTAGTGGATGGCATCCAGCAAATTGGTCTTTCCCACACCGTTGTCCCCGACGAAACAATTGATTCGGGGAGAGAACTCCAGGGATGCCTCCTCATAATTTTTAAATTGTACAAGAGATAACTTGCTGATATACAATTGTTCCATGAGTATCATGCTCAGTTGATCAAACAAAAGTATAAAAATATGAAGACACCGTTTCATAAAAGAAACAAAACCATTACTTTTGCGGGAAATCTAAATGTAAGGAACATGGCCAAAAAAGAAACGAAGAGAAAGATCCAGGAAGCGGACAAGCGGCTGGAGAATTTTGAGGATGCGCTGACCAAAACCGAACTTTTCATTGAGAATTATCAGAAACAGCTGACCATCGGTGCGCTTGTCATTGTACTGGTGGTGGTGGGTTTTGTCTTTTTCAAGAAGATGATCATCGCTCCCAAACAGAAGGAAGCGCTTTCCCAGATGTTCGTGGCTGAAAAATATTTCGAACGGGATTCTTTCAACCTGGCCCTGAACGGTGACGGGAACAATCCCGGTTTTCTGGATATCATCGATGAGTACAAGATGACCAAGGCCGCCAATCTGGCAAAATATTATGCCGGCATCAGTTATCTGAACCTGGGACAGTATGAAGATGCCATCGATCGCCTGAAATCCTTTAAAAGCGATGATCTGATGCTCTCGGTGATCGCTGTGGGAGCCGTCGGCGATG
>WFRO01000488.1 GCA_015486475.1 Bacteroidales bacterium | reverse complement strand
TGAAAGCGCCGAAAAAAGGGGCAGAAGAAAAAGATCCTTTCGACACCCCGTTTTACCACAAGATCACCGGTTTTCTCGAAGGAATTATTGCCAAAAAATACATGGTACTTGTCATTGTGTTCGGGTTCTTCTTCGTTTTTATGGGTCTTTTCAAACTCGTCAGAAAGGATTTCTTCCCGGCGGTTGACAAACCGATGTTTAAGATCGATTATTTTCAGCCGGAAGGTTCCGACCTGAAAACCGTCCGTGCCGACGTGGAGAGAATGGAAAAATTCCTGCTGTCGCGCAAAGATGTCAAAAAGGTATCGGTGACGTTGGGCGCTTCGCCCTTGCGTTATTACCTGGCGTCAACTACATGGAGCCCGCGCCCCAACCTGGCCAACCTGCTGATTGAAACAACCGATGAAGTGGCGGCCGATTCACTGATTACGATTTTCCGTAACTGGGTTCTGGGAAATTTCCCTGATGCCCTGACCATCGCCTATAAGTTTAAAGTGTCCCCACCCGTTGATGCGATCGTGGAAGCCACCTTCGACGGTCCCGACCCGGCCGTTTTGCGGCAGCTGGCCGAGAAGGCCAAGGCCATTATGCGGGAAGACTCCCTGGCTATCAATATACGGGACAGTTGGGGGGTAAAAACTTTGAAAGTGGAACCGGCCTACAATCAAAACAAGGGGCGTATAGCCAATGTAACACGTACCGAAATGGCCCGCGCCATGCAACGCATCACCGACGGTCAGAATGTAGGCCATTACAGACAGGGAGACTGGGTGATGCCCATCCTGCTGAAGGCCCAAAACCGGAATGATTACAACTACGGAAATCTGGGAAGTCTACCTATTCTCAACTCAGCGGGGAAGCTGGTTCCGTTGGAACAGGTAACCGACAGCATTTACCTCTCTTTCGAAAACTACTCTATCCGTAAATACAACCGGCAATATTCCATTGCCGCGCAGTGTGACCCGGTGCTGGGGATCGGTAATACCGAACTGGAAGAAAGTCTCATCCCCAGGATGTCGGCCATCCCCCTTCCCGAGGGATATCGTCTGTGGTGGGACGGGATCCGCTACATCCAGAAATACGTCAACAACGCCATCGCCAGCCAGATGTACATTGCCGTGCTGATCATCCTTTCCATTCTGATGCTTCTGTACGCCGAATGGAAGACAGTGACAATGGTCTTCTTTATGGTTCCGCTGATCATGCTGGGCATTGTGCCGGCCTTCCTGTTGTCGGGCCTTTTCTTTGACTTCTTCGCCCTCCTCGGTGTGCTGGGACTGGTGGGGATGGTGATCAAGAACGCCATCGTGCTGCTCGACCAGGCCAACCTGGAGATAAATGTGAACGGCAGATCCCAGTACGATGCCATTATCACGGCCACACGCTCCAGGACGATCCCCGTAATGATGGCCGCCGGCACCACCATCCTGGGGATGGCACCCCTGCTGCCCGACCCGATGTTCGGCGGTATGGCCGTGACCATCATGGGGGGCCTCTTCGCTGCCACTTTCCTGACCCTCATCGTGCTGCCCGCATTCTACGCAATTATGTTCGGCCTTAAAAAGGGCCAGGAATCCAAACTGGATAAGAAAAGAAAAGAAGAAAATAAAGAAGATAATTCTGACAAGTAGGATAATTGACAGAAAGCAACCCCCTTTCCGGCACCGGGAAGGGGGTTGTTTTTTTACTTACGACTTATGTTCCGGGAAAGGATCAAATAATATTATTATAATCCTTTTTTAGTCCTTTTTGGTCATCCTTTTGCACATTTTCTTTTATATCTTGCGCCTGCTCCGGATTTTCAGGAAGGAAAGCCCGGAGAGGGGTCATGACATAAAAAAATTGAGTAATTTAGCACCCTTGTTTTCCCCGAAACAACACCCCGGTACGGAAAGCAAGAGGGACAAAATATAAAGAGATGGAAAAGCTTTCGGTCTTTGTGGTCAGATACAGATGGGCGATCATTATCCTGATACTGGCTGTTACCGTTTTTCTGGGTTATGAGTTAAAATTCCTTAAGGTAGAGTCAGACATCGTCAAATCCCTTCCGCCGGACGATCCTGAGGTGAAGCTTTTCAACGAGGTGGGCGAAGAATTCGGAGGCAACCAGATCGGCATGGTCCTTCTCTCGGCCGATAACATACTGATGCCGCAGGTGATCGATGACATTTCCATGGTCACGGATACCCTTACGGACATGGACGGTATCCTCTCGGTCACCAGCATTACCAACATGATGAAGATCAATGTGCAGGGGGATGATTTTGAGATCGACAAGATGATCAACGACCGCAACCGCCCCAAAAACCGGGAAGAGGCCGATTCCCTGCTGAAGGTGATCACCAGTGATGATATGGTCAGGGGCACCATTGTCTCTGCCGACGGCACCTCCACAGCTATTATCTTCACCTTTGCTGATAAGTCAGATGCCGACTCCCTCTCCCAGGAGGTCATTGACAGGATCGGAGCGCTGCCCCTGCATGAAACGCCTTACTTTGCCGGTTCTTCCTTCATCGCCACGTATGTCTCCCGGGTGGTGAAGCATGATCTGGTAACCCTCATCCCCATCGCTTTCCTCCTGATCGCCTTCATCCTGTATTTCAGTTTCCACTCAATGCGGGGCATCATCCTGCCCATCCTTACGGCGGCCCTGGCCATTATATGGGCCATGGGGATCTTTTCTTTGGCAGGTTACAAGCTGTCGATGGTCTCCAATAACGTGCCGATCATCATCCTGGCCGTAGGCAGCGCGTATGCCATCCACGTACTGAACAGGGTCAACCAGGCCAAGGAAAAGAACATCAAAAAGATCATTGCCCGGGCACTTTCTCTCATGTTCCTGCCAGTCTCCCTCACAGCCCTGACCACCATGACCGGTTTTCTCTCATTTATTTTCGGCTCATATCTCTCCATGATCCGGGACTTTGGTCTGCTGGCTGCCCTGGGCACCTTCTTTGCCGGGGTCTTTGCCCTGACCCTGGTGCCGGCCATGCTGGCTGTCATGCCCAAAGGCAAGAAAAAAGAAGGCGGCAGGGTACTGTCCGGTCACAGGAGATCTTATCTGATCGATTATTTTCTTAAACCTCTCAGAAGCGTTGTGGACAGACACAGGGGACGTATCTTCGCGGCCTGGCTGCTGCTCCTGCTGGTAAGCCTGCTTGGGATCACCCGCATCAAAAGGAGTGTGAGTGTAAGCGGTTACTTCAAAAAAAATCACCCCGCAGCCATCGCTGACAGGATCATGTCAGACAAATTCGGGGGATCCAAATCGGTTTTTGTGGTCTTCCACGGCGATATGCAGAGCCCTGCCCTGCTCAACATGATGCTGAAGACCGAGGACTACATGAAAAAAAGCCCTTATATCACCAGCTCACAGTCAATCGCCGATGTGGTAGCCCGGCTTAACAGGGCCTTCGGCGACAGCACGGATATCCCTGATGACGAGGAAAAAGTGTCCCAGCTGTGGTTTTTCCTCGAACAGCAGGAAAGCACCAACCGCCTGGTGACCCCCGACCTGGACAAAGGCATTATCATTGCCAAATACATTGACAACGGAAAGAACAACATCAATGATTTCCGTAAATATATGGCAGATTATTTTGCCAAAAACGCCTCGACAGATTATTCCATACAGATCACGGGCATGCCCTTTATCAATGCCCAACTGGACCGCAGCCTGCTGAAGAGCCAGATCACCAGCCTCACACTGGCCATCATCCTGGTGCTGACACTGGTAAGCCTGATGTTCGGATCCCTCAGGGAAGGGCTGTTCGCCAGCATGCCCATCATCACCACCATTGCCATCCTGTATGGGATCATGGGGCTCACAGGCATCCCGCTGAACGTGGTGACGGTACTGGTGGCCAGCATCGCCATGGGGATCGGCATCGATTACTCCATTCACTTCGTATCCCATTTCAACCATGCCGTCAAACGTCACCGAGAGGTGTTGCCTGCCATCGATGAGGCCATCATGGTGAGCGGCAATGCCATCATGATCAATTTTATCTCGGTATCAGCAGGCTTCCTGGTCCTCGTCTTCTCACAACTGGTGCCCATGATCTATTTCGGCATTCTCATCGCCCTCAGCATGCTGGGATCCAGTATGGGAGCCCTCACCCTCCTGCCCTCCATCATCCTCCTCAGAGGGAAAAAGATCGAAGATGTCAAAAATAATAAGCAACACAAAAAATAATTTTTTAACCCGTATAACAGAACCAACATGACAGAGTCATCCACAGAGATCCTTATACCCGGCCCTCCGGCAGAGACAAAAGAAAAAGATCCCGCCATGCAACAAAAGACAGTGGAGAATGATCTGCCTGAGAAGGAAGAAAAAGCCAAAAGACCTCCTTACAGGATCTTCCGGAAGAAAAAGCTGGAAGGTTTTTTCCTCTTTGTCACCTCAGCCTGCAATTCCCATTGCAAGACCTGTTTTTATCATGATGAGCTGAACAGCAACAAGGATATGTCCTTTGAGGAGATCCAAAAGATGTCGGAAACGGCCCCGCCGTTCGACAAGCTGTGGATCTCAGGTGGAGAGCCTTTCATGCGCAAGGACCTGGTGGAGATCATCAAACTTTTTTATGACAACAACCATGCGCGGGTGGTCAACCTCCCCACCAACGGACTGCTGACCAACCGGATCGTGGAAGGCGTGGGCCGGCTCATAGAGGAGTGTCCGGAGCTGGAGATCCACCTCAATTTCTCACTCGACGGACTGGGTCCTACCCACGACAAGGTGCGGGGCGTACCGGGCAATTTCCGCACCACCATCCGCACCATGGAGATCACCCGTGAAAAATACAGGCATCACCCTCTGCTCAGCCAGAACGTAGCTACTGTGATCACCCCCGAAGGAAGGGACGAGGCGTATGAT
>WFRO01000487.1 GCA_015486475.1 Bacteroidales bacterium | reverse complement strand
ATCCTGGGGATCACCCCGGACCCCAACGGACTCATCCCTGATCCGGATGTGCAACACATGAAGGAGTTGGGTGACTATATACGGCAGACCTATAGTCGTCCCCTGGCCTCTGCTGCGGGAAAAGGCAATAAGATCACGCTGACCCTGCCTGAACCGGCACAGGTGAGTCGGGTGATCCTGGGCGAAGATATACGTAAGGGGGAGCGGGTGCGGCAGTTCGTGCTGGAAGGATATGCCGGCGGCAAATGGCAGAAACTCTTTGAAGGGACCTGTATTGGTCATAAGTTGATCATCCCGGTGGAGGGCGTGAAAGTGTCCAGGCTGCGGCTGCGTGTGGAGAAAGCGGTGGGGGAGGCAGAGATAGGGGAGTTTGCGGCTTACTAGCTGAAGAGCAGAGGCGGTGAATGAATATCGAATAACGAACATCGAACTCCGAATATCGCCTGCCTGCCGCAGGCAGGAATTCTGAATGCTGATTTTTGATTTCTGATTTTTCAATCATTCCCCGTCCGAATGGCCTCGGCCGGGCGGGGATGCTCGCAGATCGAGATCTGCGGCACTTCAAGCTTCGAGCATCGAGCTTCTCTTCATCGCTTCATCCTTTGTCCGCCGAAGTCCCGATAAATCGGGACGAAGGCGGAGCTTCATCGGTATTTGTTCGTGGTTATACAAAAATGCAGGATAATGAGCATTGGAGGATTCATGGATCCCGCTGAAGCATTGAAACACGGTCAACAGGCATTAACGGATACCGGTATCGATGTTTATGTCCAGGGTTACCGTGTCGGAAGGAAGGATCTTTACCTTTTGCGGAACATCGCCGCTGTGATCGATCCCTGAACGGTCAATATCAACTACATAAGTTCCTATGGGAAGTTTTGCGGTATAGATACTGTCGTGTCCGATGCCGATCCTGTAGAGAACCATCACCGTATCTCCGTCATACACCAAGATCTTACGGGCATCGTAAGCTGCATATATTTGTTCTGTGGTCAGGTCACACGGCTCTACCGGGCAAAGCGGGCCGATCGTCACTTTCCCGGTGATCGTTCCCTGTAACTGGGGCTCTGTGGAGAGGTCCAGACAGGCGGTCAGCAGGGCCCCAACCAGGAATAGGATGAGAAAGATCTTTTTCATCTATAATTAATTTTTTCCGGGAGACAAAGAACAAAAATTATTCCATAAAATGAGAATCTACTGCCCATTGAACGCATAGGTGTATTTCAGCAGGTAATGTCCAAATAATTTGATTACAGATAAGGATGGAACGTATTGTGAAACAAATAGGTAGCTCTTTCTATCTGCAAAAATAAAACAGATAAAATATTTGGAAATTTCGCCAATATTTCGTAAGATTTGTTCTGAATATGTACAGATAGGTCCGGTTCTGGTCACGGGACTAGCCGGAAAAACTAACTACCGCCAATGATGCATACAGTCCCTGGTGTAATACAAATACTTCGTACAGAGTCAGATAAAGTGAAAAGAAAAATTAAAACTTGAACAAGTTGAAATCAAACATATTATTATTCATCACCATTTTGTTTTTATCAAACAATGCCTATGCCCAGATTTATGAACCTGTGGTTGATACGAACAAAATGTGGGTGATATTTCGATCTGAGGATCATCCCCCGTATCATGGTAAAACCGTGGCTTATAAAATTTCCGGCGATAGCGTATTAATTGATAATGAATACTGGCACAAAATTTTAGAGTCTACAGATTCTCTTTATACTAAGTGGTCGTTTTTCGATTACAATGGATATATCAGAGAAGAAAACAAGATCGTTTTACTTGGAGGCGGAATTTATGAGGATACCCTTTATAATTTTAACCTAGGTCCGGGTGATATTTGTTTTTTTGATGATGATGAAGAATATTATATTATCGAAGATACCATTACCAAATATTTTGCCGGCAAGAATCGAAAGGCTCAGGTTGTAAATATTAGATCAGATACAATTTATGCAGGCATTGGGAGCAAAAAAGGTGGATTGTTAGGTTCGATATATTATTTTTTAACAGGAGAATTATTTACGCTTGTTTGTTATTACGAAAATGACAGTTTATTATACCATAATACTGATTATGAAAGTTGCTATATTGACAGGATTACTTTGGCAGGTGAAGTAAGGTCAGACCATGAGATGAAGGTCTATCCCAATCCTGCCGGACATTCGGTTTTTCTGCGTTTTGCAGGGGAGTTGTTCCGACCGTTTGATTTTATCCTGTATGATGCATCGGGCAGAAAGGTAAAACAAACAAGGATCACCGGAAGGGAAACGGAGATCGGTCTGGAGGGCCTGGGCAGCGGCTTGTATTATTACGAACTGCAGGGGCCTGTAAGGACAACCGGAAAGATCGTCATCAAATGATCCTTCCTGAAGGAGGTCCCTGAGTAGCCGGAGGCGTATCGAAGGGTGTTCCTGAGTAGCCGGAGGCGTATCGAAGGGGGTCCCTGAGTAGCCGGAGGCAGGCAAGGCAAAAGTAAAAAGGCATCCTCCTTCGCCACCCTTCGACAAGCTCAGGAACCGGCTACGGAGGACGAAGAAAGGCAAAAGGAAGAGTCAGCAATGAGCGATGAGTCCTTCGGTACGCCTTCGGCTACTCAGGAACCGGCTTCGGTGGACGAAGGATGATGCGAAACAACTCCAAACTCAAGGCACTCCACACTCCACACTTCCTGATTCCCGCTGCGTCTTTGCATAGCCGTTACAGCGAAGCAAGGTGCTAATCCCGATAGCTATCGGGACCAGCGACAGCCTTGCCTGCCACAGGCAGGCGTACGGACAAAAAGAGTAATTCGATTTGTATTTCAGGCAGGATTCTGTTAATTTCATCAACTAAAATTTTGACATTTATTTAAATTCAGAATTCAATGAAAAAGATCATCTTTTATTCAGTTTTGGGAGTGATCGCCCTGGCTTTTGTTGCATGCTCCGGAAAGAAGGGCGAGGACTATGGTAAGAAACTCCTTGACAAGTCATGGACTGTCCAGAGCGCCGATTCGGTTTCGGCCGGGGGGGCGGAGATCAGCCGGACGGACTTCACGCCGGACCACTGGTATGCCGCCACGGTCCCCTCGACGGTGTTGCACTGTCTGGCCAGCAACGGGGTGTACAAGGACATCTACAGGGATGACAACCTGAAGAAGATCCCCGTCGAACCTTTTCACAACCCCTGGTGGTATCGCACCACCTTCGATCTGCAGAAGGTGACACCGGGAGTATTGCTGAAATTTGATGGGATCAACTACCGGGCCAATGTCTGGCTGAATGGTCAGCTGGTGGCCGACACCACTGTGGTGGTGAACAGCTTCCGGACGTTCACCCTGGATGTGACTCCCTATGTGGTGCAGGGGAAGAATGTCCTGGCGGTGGAGGTGGTGCCGCCCCGTCCCGGCGATTTCACCATCGGCTTTGTCGACTGGAATCCCCAGGCGCCCGACAGGGACATGGGGATCTTCCGCCCGGTGTACCTGGAGACGAACGGCGGCGTGGAGGTGTCGGAGCCTTTCATCGTCAGTGCCCTGAGCGACGGCAACACGCGTGCCACGCTGACCGCCTCGGTGGTGGTGACCAACCGGCTGAAGAAAAAGATCTCCGGCAAGGCGATCCTCTCTTTTGCCGGCAAAGAGATGAGCGTGCCGGTGGATCTGGCCGCCGGAGAGCATAAGAAAGTGCTCTTCAGTCCTGAGGATTTTGAGGAGCTTACCGTAGAGCACCCGGAGCTGTGGTGGCCCCATACCGTGGGCACACCCCATTTGTATCACGCCTCTTTCTCTTTTAAGAATTCCGGCAAAGTATCTGATACAAAAGATGTGACTTTCGGCATCCGCACCGTCTCGTCGCGCATCACGCCGGAGGGGTACCGGCTCTTTCTGGTGAACGGCCGGAAGATCCAGATTCACGGGGCCGGCTGGACCGACCATATGCTCCTGGACGATACACCGGCGAGCCTGCGGAAGCAACTGGCCTATGTGAAGGACGTCAACCTGAATGCCATCCGCCTGGAGGGTTTCTGGGGCAACAGCCAGGAACTGTATGATCTGTGTGACAGTCTGGGCATCCTGGTGATGACCGGCTGGAGCTGCCACTGGGAGTGGGAAAATTATGTAGGTAAACCGGTGGATGAGAAATACGGCGGGATCCTCACCGACGCAGAGATGGCCATGATGAGCGAGGCCTGGAAGGACCAGATCGTCTGGCTGCGCAACCACCCTGCCATCTTTGCCTGGTACGGGGGGAGCGACAAAGTGCCCAAACCGGAGCTGGAGAAGAAATATTTTAAGATCATGAAAGAGTATGACTCCACGCGGGTCTACCTGGCCTCGGCCGGTTCCTACACCACCCTCGCCGGTCCTACGGGTGTGAAGATGGAAGGGCCCTATGCCTATGTTCCGCCGGTGTACTGGTTCTCCGACTCCATCAAGGGGGGAGCCTTCGGCTTTGCCACGGAGATAGGTCCCGGCGCCCAGGTGCCTCCGGCAGAGAGCATCCACCGGATGCTGTCGGAGCAACACTGGTGGCCCATGGACGAGATGTGGAACTTCCACTGCGGCAGGGGCCAGTTCGGGTCCCTCGACCGTTATATGACGGCCCTGCAGGCCCGCTACGGGAAAGTCACCGGATTTGATGACTTTGAGAAAAAAGCCCAGCTCCTCAACTACGAGCTTATGCGGCCCATGTTTGAGGCCTACTCGGCCCGCAGGTTCAAGGCAACGGGGCTGATCCTGTGGATGCTCAACTCCGCCTGGCCGGAGATGTACTGGCAACTCTACGATTTTTATCTCATGCCCAATGCCGCATACTACGGGGCTAAGAAAGCCCTGCGGCCTTACCATGTGGTGTACGACTATTACCGTAAAAAATTATATGCGGTCAACGACCGCATGGAGGACAAAAAAGGTTGCACCCTCCATATCAGGGTTTATGATGTTCATTCAGCGGTCAGGTTTGAAGAAAAGGTTCCGGTGGACCTGATGGCCAACAGTTCGGTGAAAGTCTTCTCCCTGGACAAGCTGAATGTTCCCGGGGTTTACTTCCTCGACACCCGCCTGTATGACAGTGAGGGGGCGGAGATAGACAACAATTTCTACTGGATCTCGCCGAAGAAGGACATCCTCGATTACAATGATCCGAACACACCCCCGTGGGTGCATACCGCCACCAGGCAGTATGCTGATTTTACGGAGATCAACAGCATGCCCGCGGCAGAGGTGGCCGCCGCGATGATGAAGAAAAAAGAGGGAAACGTTACCCATTTTGAGGTGACCCTGAAGAACAAAAGCAGGCATATTGCTTTCTTCCTCCATACCTCCCTGCTGGATACGCAGACGCATGCCACGATCCTCCCCGTGCTCTGGTCGGATAACTATGTGTCGTTGCTGCCGGGAGAGACCCGTGTGTTGCAGGCAGAGATCCGGGATGAGGTGCTGCAGGGTAGGACGCCGGAGGTGAGGGTGGAAGGGTATAATGTTAAGTAATAAGGCAAAAGTAATAAGGCAAAAGGAAGTTCCAGGTTCCAGGTTTCAGGTTTCAGGTTTCAGGTTCCAGGTTTGAAGGATGATGCGATGATACGACCACCCGATACTCGTAATGCCGCAAATGCTGATGCATTTGCGAGCATCCACGCAATTCTAACGAGATCATCAGATCTCGAGAATTGCGGGACTCGATACTCCTAACT
>WFRO01000486.1 GCA_015486475.1 Bacteroidales bacterium | reverse complement strand
TCGAAAACGGTCTCTTTGGGCTGTGGGGGGCCTCCGGCACCGTACTTTTTGTCATATTCCGCGATGATCTCTGCCTGCATTTTTTCGGTGTAGGCCTTCAGGGAGTATCCGGAGGGTTTCATCCCGGGTTTTCTGTTCACCAGGGAGACCTTGTTGGATCCCACCTCCATGGCCCCTTCGGTACCGATCAGTTTGAATCCTCCGCCACCGCCGTTGGATGCCACGAAGTTGATCCGCAGGATGGCGTTGAAGGCGGAATGGGCCTGTGTCTCCGGAAAATCATAGAGGGACAGCATGAGGTCGGGCACATCCCGGCCGTCTTTCCAGTAGCGCAGGCCGCCGGTCGAGCGGGCCGCCACCGGTCCTTTGGATCCCGTCACAAAGTGGAGGGTGGAGAAAGAGTGCACGAACAGGTCGCCGGCCACACCGGTGCCGTAGGCCTGGTAGTTCCGCCAGCGGAAAAAGGGGATCGGATCATAGGGCACCTTAGGGGCATTGCCCAGGAAGGTGTCGAAGTCGATGGTCTCCGGTGAGGCATCCGGCGGCACGGGATACTGCCAGGCCCCTTCGGACGAGAAGCGGTCGTTGTAGATCTCCACCAGCACCAGGTCGCCGATCATGCCTTTTTGGTACATCTCCCGGGCTTTGGCATTACCTACCGAGGACATGCCCTGGCTGCCCACCTGCAGGAGGCCGCCCGTCTTCTTCCAGGCCCGGATCAGCTCATGGCCTTCTTCGATGTGTTTGACCATCGGCTTTTCCAGGTACACGGCCTTGCCGGCCTCCAGGGCGGCGATGGCGAGTGTTTTGTGCCAGTGGTCGGGGGTGGCGATGATGACAGCGTCGATATCCTTACGGGACAGGATCTCCCGGTAGTCGCGGGTGGTGAAGATATCCTTCCCGTACATCTCTTTGGCCCTTTCGAGGCGGCCGGTATAGAGATCGCAGGCAGCCACGAATTCCACGCCGGGGACCTTCACCGCGGTCATGGTGTCGCCGATGCCCTGTATGCCGAAACCGATGGTGGCCAGCCGGATCCGGTCATTGGCAGAGATCCTGCGGGCAGGGTAATTCTTTTCCATCCAAACATGGTCCCGGCTCTGCGATGCCTTGCCCAGGAGCGGGGCAAAAGTGGCGGCGGCCGTTCCCAGCGAAAGCTTTTTTACAAAAGCACGTCGTGAAGCATTGGTTTTTTTCATGGTTCGAGGGGTTTGAGGTTTATTGCATAAAGATATAAAAATCAGTTTATTGTTTATCCTGTGGCTATTTAGTAAAAAAAATCGTAAATTGTATAGTTTGAATGTTTAACCTTTTAAATCTTTTGGAGATGAAAAGAATTTTACTTTCACCGGTTCTTCTGGTGGTTGCCGGGATCTTTGTGTTTTCCCAGCAACCGGAGGTGTCTTTTCGTGATTCTATGTGGTCATATAATATGTCCTCTTCAGGGGATTCTTCGCTGGCATACAGGTATTACTACGACCGGGACTCGGCAGAGCAGGTGGTGAAACTATCCGGTGACTGGCTGGATGCGAACAATAAGGTCTGGCATCATGGGTACATCATGAATAAGGCGTATGATGACTATGGGAATACGACCCTTTATGAAACGTATGTATGGGATGAAGCTTCGGCATCGTGGAAAGGTAGTGGTGAGAAGCTGGAGTATCTTTTTGATGCTGACGGGCATAAGCTGATGGAGGCGGTTTATAGCTGGGACACAACAGATAACGTCTGGTTCGGAGAGCATAAATATGAATACATCGTTGCTCCGAACCATGAGGATGTGCTTATACAGAATTCCTATAAGTGGAACCCCAAGAACGAAACCTGGGGAGATTACATAAAGTGGACCTATGATTATACTGCCGACGGCAATGTGGAGGCTGTAGTGAAAAAGGAATGGGATAATGGGAATGACAAATGGGTCGATGTTAAACAGGAAAAGCGCAGTTATGATAGCCAGGGCCGGTTGGTATCCACCTTGTCACTCGTCTGGGATGCGGACAACAGTGATTGGGTCAATTTTCATAAAAATGAATATACTTATGATCAGGATGGTACACAACATTATATTCTCTACTACTGGGACGATCACGACAATAGTTGGCAAAACTATCTGAAAGGTGAAAAAAGATGGGATAAACAGGGGCATCTGATCTATTTTGATGAGTATCAGTGGAACAAATTCCAGGATAAATGGGAAGGATTCGAAAAAGAAGAGAAGAAATATGATGAAAATGGCAACCTGACCCTGTGGCTCTTTTATGCCTGGGATCAGGTGCAGGAGATATGGGTGAATGCATCGAAAAGTGTATATAAGCTGGATGATAACGGAAGGATGGTACTAAAGGATTATATGACATGGGATACGGACAATGATGTGTGGGTTAACAGCAAAAGGGACGAGTTTGCCTGGTCACCGGAAGGATGGTTGCTGATGCATGCCTCTTCCACCTGGGATGATCATACCAATGACTGGAGATGCACTTTTCGTATTGAGACGACATACGATCCCTGCGGAAAAAAACTATGGGTAAGAAAGTATCGTTGGAGCAATGATGCCGGAGCATTGTTGTTTACAAACAGTGAACACTATTTCTATCAGGGATATCTGTTTGAGGAGACCGCCTCCGTATGTCCGGGAGACAGTGTCCTCTGGCGGGGAGTGTATCTGAAAGATGAGGGCGTTCATACCCAAAGCTATTCTTCCGTCACCTGCCGTGACAGCTCCTACAGGATGACTCTCTCCTTTTATGACAAGCCGGCGGATTTCGACATTACGGGAAGTGATACGGTAGATGCAAATGAGCTGACGGTCTATTCTGTTCCTGAGAACGGTCAGGTCACGTACACCTGGTCGCTGGAAGGCGGGAATGTCATTTCACATCCCTCGGACAACTCCCTGCAAGTGCAGTGGGGCGATCCGGGCGAGGGCATGTTGTATGCGGTGGCTTCCAATCAATATGGCTGTCACAGCGATACGGCCACACTGAAGGTCGTGATCGGCGTTACGGGGGTGGAAGAGACAGCACCTGAAAATATCAACCTCTATCCCAATCCTGTACAGGATCATATTCAGATCCTGGCCCCCGGCAGGTTGGTCAGGGTGGAGATCTATGATCTTTCCGGGAAAGCTGTACTGACTACGGAGCAGAAAAATATCGATATTTCCGGTATGGATCCCGGTGTCTATGTCGTAAAGATCCGCAACCGTGAGGGAAAACAGCTGAAAACGGTGAGGATCGTTAAGAGATAGGAAAAGTACAAGGTGGAATGCATGAATGTATGAATGCGCGAATGATTGAAAAATCAGAATTTCTGCCTTTTGCCTTTTGTCATACGGTAGTCATACGGTAGTCATACGATTGTCATACGATTGTCATAAGATTTTTATACGGTTATTATACAGTTGTCATTA
>WFRO01000485.1 GCA_015486475.1 Bacteroidales bacterium | reverse complement strand
TACATGCCCTTACCACGGAAAGGACCGGGTCATGAAAGAGGAAGTGATACTGGAGGATATAGACAGGATGCCATACCGGCAGGCCTGGGACTACCAGGAATCCCTCCTGGAACGTCTGCAGCAGCATAAGCTGGCGGACGATCCCTCCTCACTGTCGCCGGTGCCGGCAGGATACCTGCTTTTTGTGGAACACCCCCATGTGTATACCCTGGGCAAGAGCGGCGACCGCAACAACCTGCTCATCCCCCCGGACCGCCTGGAGGAAGAAAAGATCGAGTTCTACCATACCGACCGCGGGGGCGATATCACCTACCACGGGCCGGGACAGATCGTGGGATATCCCATCCTGGACCTCGACCGGCTGGGCATCGGGATCAAAAAATATATCTATCTGATCGAGGAGACGATCATACAGGTGGTGGGAGCGTACGGGCTGCAGGCCGGCAGGCTGGAGAACGCAACCGGGGTGTGGCTGCATCAGGGTGCAGGAGAAAGGCCGGAAAAGATATGTGCTATAGGGGTGCGGGTGAGCCGCGGCGTGACCATGCACGGCTTTGCCTTCAACGTCAACACTGACCTGCGGTATTTTGATTATATCAACCCCTGCGGGTTCACCGACAAGGGGGTCACCTCGCTCGAAAAAGAGACGGGACGGCGACGGGATATGGAAGAGGTGAAACGGCAGGTGGCGGAAAAGTTTTCGGAAGTATTTGAGGTTCACATAAGCAGGAGGAAGTGATGGAAAAAAGATGGGAGATCAAACCGGCAGGTGACAAAGCCACAGTGGAGCAGCTCTCTGCAGACATCAACGTGAACCGTCATCTGGCCAATCTGCTGGTGCAGCGTGGCATCACCACTTTCGAAGAGGCAAAGGCCTACTTCCGGCCTTCGCTGGACGATCTGCACGATCCTTTCCTGATGAAGGACATGAACAGGGCCATCGACCGTATCACCACGGCTATCGGCAGCCACGAGCGGATCCTGATCTACGGTGACTATGATGTGGACGGCACCACCTCGGTGGCTCTCATGTACTCCTTCTTCCGGACCTTCTACGACAACCTGGGGTATTATATCCCCGACCGGTACTCGGAGGGATATGGGATATCCTTAAAGGGCATCGACTGGGCGAAGGAGAACAACTACTCACTGGTGATCGCCCTCGACTGCGGCATCAAGGCGGTGGAGGAGATCAGATATGCCAACGGCAAGGGTATCGATTTTGTGGTGTGTGACCATCATCTTCCCGGCGACACCCTGCCGGAAGCGGCGGCCATCCTCGACCCTAAGCAGCCGGGATGTGAATATCCCTATAAGGAGCTCTCAGGCTGTGGGGTGGGATTTAAGCTGATACAGGGGTATGCCAGGATCAATAATATACCTTTTGACGATCTGATCCCTTACCTCGATCTGGTGGCGGTGAGCACCGCCTCCGACATCGTGCCCATCACGGGCGAGAACAGGATCCTGGTGTATCACGGTCTGGAGCAGCTCAACCGTGATCCGCGCACCGGTCTGAAGTCGATCATGTTCTCTGCCGGTCTGGATGTGAAAGAGGTGACCGTCGAGGATATTGTCTTCCGTGTCGGCCCGCGCATCAACGCTGCCGGCAGGATGGAGTCGGGCAGCCGGGCTGTCGATCTGCTTGTCTCCGACAACCGCCATGCCGCCGAGGGCATCAGCGACCAGATCAACATATTCAACCGGGACCGGCGTGAGGTAGACCAGAAGATCACCCAGGAGGCCCTCACCATGATCTCCGACGACCCCGCCATGGTCAACCGTCTCACCACGGTGGTCTTCAATGAGAACTGGCATAAAGGGGTGGTGGGCATCGTGGCCTCCCGCCTCATCGAGACCTATTACCGGCCTACGATCGTGCTGACCGAATCCAATGGCTTCCTCACCGGCTCAGCCCGCTCTGTGAAAGGCTTCGACCTCTACCAGGCGCTGGAGGCCTGCGGTGATCTGCTGGAGACCTTCGGAGGACACATGTATGCGGCGGGCCTCACCCTGCGCCGCGAGAAGCTGGAGGAATTCAGCGAGCGTTTTGAGGCGATCGTAGAGAAGAACATCACCCCCGAGCAGATGATCCCCACCGTCCTCATCGACGAGGAACTGGCGCTGGATGAGATCACCGAAAGCTTTTTCAGCATCCTGAAGCAGATGACCCCCTTCGGGCCGGGCAACCTGGCGCCGGTATTCATGAGCCGGGGGGTGCGGGACACCGGCAACGGCCGTGTGGTGGGCAACAACGGAGGCCACCTGAAGCTGGAACTGGTGCAGGGGGATCACGGCAGGGCCTTCCCCGCCATCGCATTCAATATGGCTGATAAATACGAGCTGGTCAGCGGTGGCACTCTCTTCGACGTCTGCTATACCATCGAGGAAAACGAGTTCAGGGGGAGACGCACGCTCCAACTGAATGTTAAGGATATTAAGCCTGCCGGGAACTAGGGGAATTGAGAGGAACACAAGGTGCATGTTGCAGGGTATCCGGCAAGTTCGGAGAACATTCACATATCATAACCAAAGCCACCAGCCAGAAACATAAAAAGGTTAAAGAGAAACATAAGTCCCCCTATAATTATTCCTGCAATTGCCATTCCTTTTCCTTTTGTGCCGGGATGTTTTCTGATCCGGGGTAAAGCGATCGCTCCCAGGATCACAGCTAACGGGGATAGTATAATCGCTCCAAAACCAGAAATGATACAATAAAAGAAATAAAATAAAATAAATGAAATTACGATTAATGCTCCCATGATCCCTGAAGCAATTGCCAACCTATGGGCTTTTATATCGGGGGCTCCTTCCCCGGTTATACCCGGAAGGGATTGCTGAAGCTCCTTTCTTAGTTCTTTTCGAATATCGTTCTTATGGATCCTTTCAGCATTTTTTTCACTTTTCAGATG
>WFRO01000484.1 GCA_015486475.1 Bacteroidales bacterium | reverse complement strand
GTGTTCCTGAGTAGCCGAAGGCGTATCGAAGGTGTTCCTGAGTAGCCGAAGGCGTATCGAAGGTGTTCCTGAGTAGCCGAAGGCGTATCGAAGGTGTTCCTGAGTAGCCGAAGGCGTATCGAAGGACTCATCGCTCTGTGCCCTGTGCTCAACACTAAATTCACTCTTCGATGTCTTATGCAAAAAACGCATTTGAACAGATGTCACTGATCCTGGTTCGTAAAGACGAGATGTCCACCCCGGATGAGGAGGTTATGCGGTAGAGAAAGTTGTTTCAGCGGCTTTCCGTTAAATATCACTTTTTGCCGGTGGTTATTTTGCAGATCCGGGTCGGAGGTGATCCGCAGCAAGGCTCCGGTCTCCGGCATCCTTATTTCTATATGATCGAAGAGAGGGATGCCCGGGACATATTGGCCTCCGGTGGGATTTACAGGGTAGAAGCCCAGCGCGGTGAATACATACCAGGCGGAAAGGGTGCCTGCATCGTCGTTGCCCGGGATCCCGTCAGGAGAGGATGTGAAATAAAGGGAACGCAACTGCTGCAACTGCTGCTGCATGTATGTGATCCGGCCGGGATCGGCCGCCAGCAGATAGGGATAGAGTATGTCAGGCTCATTCCACAACGTGAAATAACCGTTCTCAAAAATATATTCCAGATGGCTGCCGAAAGTGTCCACCGATCCGGAAAGTTCGATCAGCCCTTTGATATCATGGGGCGCCATAAAAGTGTACTGGTAGGCATTCCCCTCCACAAAGCCGGGGCCTCCGTGATCCTTTAAAAAATAGGACAAGAGGATCGTAGGATCTTTCAGGGCAGCAGGATCAAAAGGGCTGATCCATTCTCCCTTTTTGTTTCTGGGTCTTATGATCCTGCACTGCTCATCATAAAGCGTTCTCCACCGTTTTGATTGTTTTTCAAGTACAGCGGCCTCTTTTTCCCTGCCCAGTTTCCTGGCGAAAGCGGCCAGGCACCAATCATGATAACTGTACTCCAGGGTGGTGGAGACCGATCCCCATACATTTTTTGTTTTCCGGGGAATGTATCCCAGATGCAGGTATTCCCGGTTTCCCGGCCGCCATGTGTTAAGCGTGTCCGTGGCATTCTTATACAATGTCTCAAAGAGCTTTTCCGGTTGTCTGAAATGGAACCCTTTGGTGAAACCTTCCGACAGTACCGCTACGGCAGGGTCGCCCACCATGAGGTTTATTTCCGATCCATACAATTCCCAGCGGGGCGGATGACCTGCCGACAGGGTCATGTCCTCGAGGGTGAACAGCATATCCTGTTGCTGTTGTGGATAAAAAAGGCTCAACAAAGCATGCAGGTTGCGGTAGGTGTCCCAGAGGGAGAAAAGGCCATAGCGGGGATGGACCGTGTCTTTGCCCGTGCCAGGTGCGTCATACAGGGGATATTCGCCATTCACATCGCTCACGATGTTGGGATGCAGCAAGGTATGGTACAAGGCGGTGTAAAAGATCTCTTTTTCCTTTTCCCTGCCATTGTCCAGGATCCTGATCCTGGATAGCAGCGAGTCCCAGCGTGCTACATTTTCCTGTAGCACCGTTCCAAAATCCTTGTTGCCGATCTCTTTTTCAAGGTTCTCCTTAGCGTTTTTCATACTGACATAAGAGATCCCTATTGCCACGTCCACGGTGTCGGAGCCGTGGCAGGCAAACCATGCTCCCACCTTCCCTGAGGCCTGTTGTGTATCTGTCAGGATCTTTTTGGATCGCCACATGCCGGTTGCTGAAATAGGGGAGAGGGATCTTACATAGAAAAAGACCTTCTGCCGGTCGCCCTGGCTGCAAGTATTACCGGTTAGTGACCAGCCGGCCCAGGCATTTTTCCCTGCTTTTTCCACATACCCGTCATGTTTAGCCCAGCTGAGATTAAGACAGGCGTCCAGCAGGATATAGCCGGGGTCTTTGCCCCGGAAAACGAACCGGTAACAGGCAGCGTGAGGGGTCGTAGTGACATGTACCCGGGTTTTTACGTCATCCAGCAGTACGGAATAGTAGCCGGCTTTAGCGACCTCGTTGCTGTAAGAGGAGGCATATTTCTCCGGGGTCAGCCGTCCTCTGTTTACCGCAATGACCGGCGCTCCCAGGGCGGGACAGGCCACGCCACTGAGATGGGTCTGCCCGAAGCCGTTGATCCGGGGTTCTCCGTAATAATATCCTGCCGGAGCAATGGTCTTGCCGGTCATATATCCCGTCCGGGAGGTATAGGTCGTGTGGGGGCTGGCCGATACCATCCCCCAGGGGGAGACAGCCCCGGGATATGTATATCCTTCCCCTGCCGTGCCGATCAACGGGTTGACGAAACGGGCCACGCGGGTATTTGCGATCACCCGCTCATAATTCCCTGGCTGCCCTGCGCCGGCGGTTGCCCACAACAGGAAGGAGGATAAGAAGATACATTTCATCATGGTGCTGAGAAATTTGATATGAAGATAAGCATTATGAAAAATACATCAACCTGGTAGTTGAGATTATGCAGAAATTAGCTCCCTTCTTTGCCCGCCGAAGCTATTTGCGAAGGAGGGCGTTCGCGAAATTAACCCCGACTGCGTCGGGATGAAATTAGGTGGTAAGGTGCAGGGTGCTGGTTGCAGGGTGCTCCACCTTCGCCGAAGGCTTCGGTGGACAAAGTAGGTGCTGGGTGCGAGGTGCTTGTGATATGTCAATTAAATTATGATACATCCAATACACTTCTTACCCAACGCACCTCCTCAGTCCCTTGTCACCTTTGCCATTGCTCCGGTGCCCGAAGAAAGGGGAAGTCCGCCCACAAATCCATTTCGCCTCATCGTATAATCTCTTTATCGCTTCACTCTACTACTCATTTCTCATCGCTCATCGCTCATCTCTCATCGCCGGTTCCTGAGTAGCCGGAGGCGTATCGAAGGTGTTCCTGAGTAGCCGGAGGCGTATCGAAGGTGTTCCTGAGTAGCCGGAGGCGTATCGAAGGATTGCGTTCATTGCGTGAAGCCTCCCATTCAGAAATCAGCACTCATACTTGTCCATCCGTAGTCACAAGATGTTGTGACGAAGACGGAAATCAAAATTCAAAATTCGTTATTCGGTGTTCGATATTCAAAAGTCATACATAGAAATTAGCTCACTTCGTTCGCGATTTGGTAAATGAGTGAATGCATGCATGCATGAATGATTGATTGCTTTGCCCGACGTAGTCCCGAGATGTCGGGACGTAGGCGGGATTGAAAAATCAGCATTCAGAATTCGGTGTTCAATATTCGATATTCTTTATCCAACATTATATCCTTTGCCCGCACGCTGTCGCCGTAGTTTCAGTGCAGGCGCCTGAAGCAGCTATGCGCTGCGCCGTCGGCTGGCCTATGGCGGCCGATGGAAGGTGTAGCGTAGCTGAAATCAGTCCCGACTGCGACAGGCCGAAATTAAGCTACATTGTTTTTGGTTAATTTTACATAAAAATTCACTTGCATATGCGGTTCCGGGATTTTGCAGATCTGTAGCCCAAAATTGTTTGCTTGCCGGGCATATTGCCAGATTTTTGATCCTGGAGGTTGTAATTTATTTGTACTTATGTCATATTTGTGTAAACTTCGGTAACATATTCCTGTCTTAAGAAAAATATATTCAATGGAAAGAGGCCCTGATACCGGATGGAAAGAAAAAGGTGAAGGTCAAAAAACAGCT
>WFRO01000483.1 GCA_015486475.1 Bacteroidales bacterium | reverse complement strand
TCCTAGCACCCAGTTTACCCGCCGTAGTTGGTTCCTGAGCTTGTCGAAGGATAACGAAGGCGGGCACCCAGCACCTTGCATCCTGCACCCTGCACCATAACGACTACCTAATTTCGCGAGCGCCAGCGAGCTAATTTCTACCTAATTTCACGAGCGATAGCGAGTAATTTTCTACCTAATTTCATCCCGACGCAGTCGGGGCTAATTTCGGCTGCAAAGCGGCCCAACTTTCAACTTTAGTCACTTTTAACTTTTAACTTCTTATAATCCCACACTTCCAAAATATCCCCTCCTGATCTTTTCCGGAAAATTATTAACTTTCGCATATCCAATCCCCAAAGACAAATGCCATGAAAAAGATCCTTTTATCGATCTCAGTTATACTTATGTTTCTGACATTCTCCTGTACCAGCCCTGTGCAGGAGAAGGTGGCGGTGGTGCAGAGGCCGGACACCTCGCATTCCAATGCTTTCTATATCTCCAACCGCCCGCCGCTGGAGCCCCTGGCCTTCATCAAGCTGCCCATAGGATCCATACGCCCGGAGGGCTGGCTCCGCAAGCAACTGGAGCTACAGGCCGCCGGTTTCCACGGTCACCTGGAGGAGATCAGCCAGTACCTGGAGAAAAAAGACAACGCCTGGCTCGACCCGCAGGGAAAGGGCGAGCATGGCTGGGAGGAGATGCCTTACTGGCTGAAAGGATACAGCAACTGTGCCTATGTGCTGGGCGATGAGAAGATGATCAAAGAGGCGGAGAGCTGGCTCCTGCCGGTGATGCGGAACCAGCGGGAGGATGGCTGGATCGGTCCGGAGCATGAGAAAAGCGGTATCGCCACGCACCTGAGGGGACGGGCCGACCTGTGGCCCAACATGGTGATGCTCACCTGTCTGCAGAACTATTATGAATATGCAGGCAACGACAGCGTGCTCACGATGATGTCGCGTTACTTCAAATACCTGCAGACCTATCCCGATGACAAGTTTCTCGTGGGTTACTGGCCCAGGATGCGGGCCGGCGACATGCTCTACTCCACCTACTGGCTATACAATCGCACCGGCGAGAAATGGCTCCTGGATTTTGCGAAGAAGATCCACCGCAACACGGCCCGCTGGGACACCGGCATAGCCAGCTGGCATAATGTGAACATCGCCCAGGCTTTCGGCGAGCCGGCCACCTACTGGATGCAATCGAAGAACCCGGCCGACCTGCAGGCGGCAGAGCGCAACTGGCAGACGGTGCGCAGGATGTACGGCCAGGTGCCGGGAGGGCTCTTCGGTGGCGACGAGGACTGCCGCCCGGGATATACGGGTCCGCGCCAGGCCATCGAGACCTGCGGCATCGTCGAGGATATGCTCTCCGATGAGGTGCTGACGCGCATCACCGGCAACCCCGTCTGGGTGGACCGTTGTGAGAACGATGCCTTTAACACGTTGCCGGCGGCCTTTACGGCAGACATGAAGGCGCTGCGTTATCTCACGGCGCCCAACATGCCGCAGTCCGATTCGGCAGCCAAGTGTCCCGGCATCGAGAACTGTGGCCCCATGTTCTGGATGAACCCCCACCGTCACCGTTGCTGCCAGCACAACTCGGGCCAGGGATGGCCTTACTATGCCGAGAACCTCTGGTATGCCACTCCCGACAACGGCCTGGCAGCCCTCTTCTTTTCGGCCGGCGAGGTGACGGCTAAAGCCGGCGACGGCGTGCTGGTGAAGATCACCGAGGATACGCACTATCCCTTTGACGGGAAGATCTCATTCACCCTCCATCCGGAGAAAGCGGTGACCTTCCCGCTCTACCTGCGTGTTCCCGGCTGGTGTGAGAGGCCGGCGCTGGAGATCAACGGGAAGAAAGTGGCTGTGGAGGCACAACCCCTGTCCTATATAAAGATCGAAAGAAAGTTTTCCGACGGCGACCGGATCACGCTGACCCTGCCCATGACCCTGCGGGTGCAGCAATGGGCACAGAACGGCAACAGTGTCTCCGTCAGCTATGGTCCCCTGACCTTCTCCCTGAAGATCAAAGAGAACTATGTCCGCAAGGGTGGCACCGACCGCTGGCCGGCATGGGAGATCTACCCCGCCTCACCCTGGGACTACGGTCTGGTGCCGGATGAGGCCCGTCCTGAGAACTCTTTCAAGGTCATCCGGAAAGAGTGGCCGGCATCCGATATGCCCTTCACGCTGCAGAACGTCCCGCTGGAGCTGCAGGCACAGGCCCGGCGGATCCCCTCGTGGAAGCTGGATGAGAAAGGACTGGTGGAGAAGGTGCCGGTGAGCCCGGTGAGCGGATGCGGGCCGGAGGAGACGGTGACGCTCGTACCCATGGGGGCTGCGCGTATCCGTATCTCGGCCTTCCCCGTATGTGAGAAATAAAAAGATATGGGCATTGATGTTTTGCTGGGGACTCCCTCGCTGCAAAAAGAGCTGCAGGGAAGGAAGATCGCCTTTCTGGGGCATGCAGCCTCCGTCACCGGCGACGGGCGCTATTCGCCGGATGCCCTGATGGAGGCCGGTGATCTCCGGATCGTCGCCTTGTTCGCCCCCCAGCATGGTTTCTACGGCGAGAAGCAGGACAACATGATCGAATCGGAGGATTTCGTTCATCCCCGCTACGGGATACCTGTTTTCAGTCTGTATGGCCGGGTGCGCCGCCCCACCGCAGCGATGCTCGATACATTTGAGGTGCTGCTGGTGGATCTGCAGGACATAGGTGCCCGTCCCTACACCTATCTCACCACCCTTTTCTATATGATGGAGGCCTGTGCGGCAGCGGGGAAGAGCGTGTGGGTGCCGGACCGTCCGGATCCTGCAGGACGGTCGGTGGAGGGATCGCTTCTGCGACCCGGATGGGAGAGCTTCATCGGGCCGGCGCCACTGATCATGCGGCATGGCATGACCATGGGGGAGCTGGCCCTCTGGTACAGGGAAGAGAAAGGCCTGGACCTCGACCTGCGGGTCATCCGCATGGCAGGGTATGACCCGGAGGCTGCCCCGGGGTACGGCTGGCCGGTATTTGAACATGCCTGGGTGCCTCCCAGCCCCAACGCCTCCTCCCTGAACATGGCCCGCTGCTATCCGGGTACCGTTCTGTTCGAGGGCACCACCCTGTCGGAAGGCCGGGGTACTGCCACCCCGCTCGAGAGGGTAGGGGCTCCGGATATTGACTTTATCAGGATCCTGGAACGGATGCATCGCCTGGAACCGGCCTGGCTGGAGGGGTGTACGCTCCTGCCCGTCACTTTTGAGCCGGTGTTCGACAAGCACCGGGGGCAGCGCTGCTCAGGCATCCACATCTTCACCGACGACCGGCATTACCGGCATGAGCGGTTCAGACCGTATCGCCTGGCAGCGCTGGTGCTGAAGAGTATCCGGCTGGAGTACCCGGATCACCGGCTGTGGCGGGATCCTCCTTTTGAGTACGAGTACGAACGCCTGCCCATTGACCTGCTGAGCGGGGGCACCTTTCTGCGGGAGTGGGTGGACGATGCACAGGCCGGCCCCGGCGACCTGGATCGTTATCTGCGGGAGGATGAAGCCCGGTGGGAGGAGGTGCGAAGGCCTTTTTTACTTTACTGAAACCAAACCCATAAATCAGATACAATGCAAATACTGAAAGATCTCTACCAGGTGAGCGGCGACCTGAACGGCGTCACCTTTGATCTGCAGGGAGCGCTGTGGAACGATGCAAATTCCTATGTTCTGAAGACGCCTGAAGGGCTGATCATGTTCGATTGCGGCAACGGTGATACCATGGACCAGATCTTTGCCAATATGCGGTACTGGGATCTGTCGCCCGACGAAATCCGGTATTGCCTGCTTACCCATCCCCATCTCGATCATGCCGGCGGGGCCCATCTGCTCAAAGAACTGGGTG
>WFRO01000482.1 GCA_015486475.1 Bacteroidales bacterium | reverse complement strand
GTCTCGCCTGCCGCCCACCTGAGTGCCAATGCCCGCAAGCTGGCCCACGGATCGGCGGATATCCTGGAGGCAGCCCGTTGCTTTGACACTACGGAAGAGGCTGTCAGCGACCTGGACCTCCTCATCGGCACCACGGCCAGACCCCGGAACATCAGGCAGGAGTATCTGCCTGCAGATCAGTTGAAAGACTTCCTTTTACATCGGGAAAAACTGGTCCACCGTACCGGCATTCTTTTTGGCAGCGAAGAATCGGGTCTGAGCAATGCGGAGATCGCCCTGTGTGACATCCTGTCATACATCCCCCTGGCAGCTCCCTGGCCCTCCCTCAATCTGGCACAGGCAGTGATGCTCTATGCCTGGGAGATGAACGCACTACCTCCGCGTTCCGTCACCGGCGGGGAGGAGGAAAGCCCTGCCGCCTGGCGCATCCTGAAGGAAAAAACAGAGAAGCTCCTGCCGCTGATAGACATCCCCCCGTCGCGCCCTCTTTACGACCGCATCCTGGAACGGATGGCCCTGGCAGGGGAAACCGATGTGCATCTTCTTCTCTCGGTGATCGATCACACCCTGAAAAAGCTGGAGAAGGACCGGTAAAAAGCCTGCGGGAGGATCATTTGTATTTCCCGATGAACTCATCCACTTCCTGGAAAAAGAGGTCTCCCTCTGTCATCATGGGAGAATGTCCGGAATTGTCGAACACGATCAGCGTTTTATGGGCTGAGCTGACCCCGTCAAAGGCCGGACGGGCCAGTTGGTTCGAGACGACCATATCATAGGCCCCCCACATAAAGAGACAGGGAATCGTCACTTTGTACAGGCTGTCGGTCAGGGAGATATGGATAAGGTCCTGGTCATTCACGAGGTATCCGGAGGTAAAGCTCCCGGCCACGGCAGAGGTGAGGGGGTTGTTCCCGAAGATCACTCCCATTCCTTTTCCGGTCACTTCATATTCGTTGATCACCCCCCATTTGGTCAGCATGTTCTCCGCTTCGCCGGCCCGGGCATTCTGTTCCGTGACCGTCTCAATATCCGGCTCACTGGTATTCACCGACCCGGCCCATGACACCAGGTCCTGCCAGAAAGCCGAATCATGCCCCTGTGCTATCTGCTGCCTGCCAATGGTGATCATGTCCTCAATGCCTCCCCGGAACAACTCCGGCATATCGTGGGCGCCGTCCACCTCTATCCATCCTTTGAAGAGATGCTGGTAATCTCCCGTCGTGATCACCGCCGTGCCCAGCATGCCTCCCCAGGAATGTCCCATCAGGAAAAGACTGATATCATCCCCGTATTTATGTTTCAGCACCAGGGCCAGCGCCCTCACATCCTCTGCCATATCCCGCAGATTGACCCGTCCGGAGGGATAATGACCCTGTGACATGCCCTGTCCCCGCTGGTCCCAGTATACCACCGCATATTTTTCTTCCAGCTGATCTGAGTATCCACCGGTACGGTATTCCAGGCCGCTGCCTCCCGGCCCGCCGTGGAGGATGATGAGGAAGACCCCCGAGGCCCCGTTCCCATAGATCCGGGCCGGCATATCCGCGCCGGCACGACGTACATACACCACATCTTTCAGATCACTGAGATCTTCTTTCGTACAAGCCCCCGGCAACAGGGTCAACAGCAGTATAAAAAGGATATATGGTCTCTTCATAAGGTTTTCTTCAGAGGTTGAAACGATAGCCGTAGGCCACGTTCAGCAGCGGCACCATAGCGGCATTGTAAGGCACCAGGAACATCACATCCAGGTCCAGGAACCAGGCTTTCAGCTTTTTCTCCCTGTTGCGCCGCAACCGGCCCAGCCCCAGTGTCAGCACCGGGGCATAATAGCTCCTGCCGGGCAGGACCACCTTGTCCACTTCCGATCCCTCCACCTCATACGTCTCCGGCAGGAAAGAACGGAAATAACCGGCAGGGCTGAGCGCAAAATTGTAGCGGAAGCCCTTTGTATTGGTATGACGGTAGATCAGACCGTAATAGGTAAAAAGAGCCGTATAATCCCGGGGATCCCAGAAAAAGCCGATGTCGCCTCCCAGGATGAACTGGTTGGTCTTTATTTTCGTTCGTTTCTTTTTTTCTTTCTCCCTGATCTTCTCTTTCCAGATGTACTCAGCGCCGAATTTCAGCCCGGGATTCCAGAGATTGTTCCCGTAATAGGCCCCGTCAAAATCCAGACGTCCGGCTTTTTCTGTCTGACCTGAAACCAGAACAGGAAAAAGGATACAGAGAACGACCGCTACATATTTCATAAGAGGAAATGATTCACATTAAGCCTGCAAATATAGGGATACCCTTGTATTTTCCAAATAAGAAACACCAGGGGAAAGCAGGATACGGAGAGCTTACCTGCCGGCAGGTGTCAGAGGGCGGGTTTTATCATGATCGTCTCACTGCAGGTTTTCCCGCCGGAGGTGAGCGTACATCTGATATACAGGTCGGACGTTCCTGCGGTCACTGTGACCTGGTCGTCCGGATTGTCCGATGATCTTTTCCGTATGAGTGACCAGGCGGCCTCGCCGGCTGTTCTTTTCTCCCATACGAAGAGATAGGGATCCGTACCGTTCTCTGCCGTGGCGGTCACTGTCACCTCTGTTCCGGGAGTGACAAAATCCGGGGAAGCCTGCAGATGCAGTGTGAGCGCTCCTGCCGATGTACCCTCCTGTACCACCATTATCCTGCCGCTGGTGCCGGAGGCCTGCAGGAGGATCCTGCCGCTGCGCGAAGCCGCATCCCCATTGGGAGCCACCGTCACGAGGAGCTCATCCCCCTCGTTCTGTTCCACCCCGATCCACTCTTCCGTAGCACCGGCCTGCCACGGCTCGCAGCCGGTAAAACCGGGCAGAACGGCCAGTGGCCGGTTCGTACCGTCAGCGCCAACAAACAAAGTGTCCCGGTCGGGCCGGAAAACCGGATCGACCGGCACCAGTGTGATACTCCTGCAGAGGGTGTTGTTCACCTTCCCCTCTGCCCTTACAAAGTAGCTTTCCCTGCCGGCAGGATACACGGTGAGGGTGCTGCCTGTACCCGCCGGCGTCACCGCACAGCCGTCACGGTACCAGTGCCATTGCGCACCCGTACCCAGCGAACCGCCGCTCACGGTCAGATCTACGGGACAATGCAGCACCGGCTCCTGTACCGACAAAAGGATCGTGTCGGCTGGCAGCGAGGGCCGGTCGGTGCTCTCCGTATAAACAGGCCTCGCCGTATCGCCCCGGTAGCTGCGGTAACGGTAGTTCACCTGCTTCACGATCCTCCCCTGCGGATCGCGCACCAGTGTCAGACGGCCCAGCGGGTCATAGTAATAGCGGGTGACGTTGCCGTTGGCATCTTCCGTCGCCTGCACGCCGAAGAGGGGATCGTAGCTGTAACGGGTCACCAGGGCTGAGGCGGGATAATTGCCTGAGGCATTGTATTCCGCATTGTCGGCAATGATCGCAGGATGGCCCCAGGCATCCCTGTTGACGGCATGGTACACATCGCCGCTGCGGTGATACTGCAGCAGCCGCCCCTGCGCATCATACCGGTCAAAGAAAGTGCGGGCCCGGTAGGTATCTCCTTCCAGCACTTCCACAGAATCGGGCACGACCTTGTCGCCGTGCCGGCCGTAGATGACCCTGTATCCACTCACCGGCACGGTGTCGGCCAGGCTCTCCTCCTGCACCAGTACGCCGGTCATGTGCCTGTCACGCAGGACCTGTATCCCCGGAAGATCCGCAGGCATATCTTCAGGATAACGATACCTTTTTACCAGTCGCTGACTGTCACTGGTAAAGGTGGTCTGCTGCTGCAGACGATAATGTACAGGGCTGTAGTCATACCTCTCCCGGGTATGGAAAGCATGCACACCGGTGGTATCATACTGCCAGTGATCCCGCCGCACAGGGTGGTTCCATCCTGCACGCGTGAGGCTGACGGTGTAACGGCAGGTGTAAACGCTTTTGGGATCTTTCTGCACCACTTTCACCGAGGGCATGCCCATGCTGTAGACAGAGTCATGCAGGGCATTGTACTCTGTGACCGTATGCTCCCGTACCCGGCCTTCCCGGCCATAGACAAATCTTTCCTTCAGGGCTCCTCTTTTCCAGTCGAAAGAGGTGGCCGGCGCAAAAGGAAAACGGAGCTGGCTGATGTCCGGGTATTCGAGGGGCGATGTAAAAAAGCTCACGGTCCGGCCGTTGCCCGGGATCTTCTCCGTCACCTCCGCATAGCCTATATGATTGCCCATGGTGAGTGGATCCTCCACACGGGCCAGGGAATAGACCGAGAGGGGGAAGTACTGCTGGTCAAACGATGAAGTACCCAGATAGTAGAAATCCTCCGGCTCATCCCAGAACAGGGGCACGCGCATCAGCACACCGCTCGACCAACGCTTTCCCTTTTTGCCTGTTTGGTAAACATAGTCTTTCACCAGCACCGTATCGTTATAGTGGTCGAGATCGACTTTCCGTTTCAGCCGCACCCCTCCCACGACAGCCCAGGGATGGGTTTTCACCGCCCTGTTGTACACCGCGCTGAGATAGCCCGCCTCCAGGGGCACCCTGGGTCTGAAGATGACCCGGTACCTCCCCGGCTGCAGGCGGAGGATCTCTTCACCCGACCAGTGATAACCCTCCACACGATCGTAAGGAATGCTGTCATTCACGGGGAAGAACTGATCAAGGATGATCTCTCCCGTAGCAAGATCCTGCACCTGAACCACCGTATAAGCATGCTCCAGGGTTGCTGTGGAGATCAGGTTGGGCGCCACATCACTGCGGAAATACCAGGAGAAATGCACCAGCGGATCATCCTCACTGCCGATCGTAAGATCTTTTGTGACAGTATAGCTGCTGTCATCCGGGAACCGGGGAGATCCAGCCCGTACCATGGTTTTCTCATAGTCGTTGGAATAGATGGGGTAGATATGATCTACGGGTGTACGGTCATGATAATACAGATAACCCCGGGCCAACGTATGATTAATATCAGAACCTGCATAAATTTTATAGGTACCTGCCTTGAGCTGAAGGCGGAATTCCTGATCCTCCCCTCCCAGTTCCTCATAACGCTGATAGCTCAGATAAAGCATAACGGAATCTTTTTCATAGTCCGGGGATATATCCGATCTCAGGATCTCAAAGTAACAATAGGATTTGATCTCTTTCCCCTCATATTGCCTGTAAAAAAGCGGAACAAATCTTACCTCCTGGTCAAATTTCAGGGTAAAATGAGAAACAACACGAGTTCTTACCGTATCTTCTATTACTATTTTGCGTTCAGCCAGAGGCATCATGATATATCCGGCCCTGTTGGGTTCATACTCCAGCAGGGTCGTCCCCCCCGTGGGATAGACGATCCTTTTCAGGAGGCCTGCCTGCACCTTTACGGTATCGGGCCGGCGGTCGGCGCCGGGCAGTTGCCACACTTTCTCATCCGCATAACTCAGATTGAAATGTGCCTGCAGGAACCAGTCGTAGTTGAACGCTCCCGACCATCCCGGCTGAGGGTTAAGGACCGAAGGATCATGGGCGTTCTCGACGTTGAGCGCCGGCACAGGCGTCTCATTCTTCCGGCCGTTGTAATACCCCCAGAGATCTTTGGCAAAAGAGCCGCGCGGGGGCAGGGGCTGCGGATCGTAAAAGAACATATAGGGGGGTTTGCGAACCCTCCCGGCCAGTTCGGTGATCTTGTCGAGGCGCAGCCTTTTGCAGGGC
>WFRO01000481.1 GCA_015486475.1 Bacteroidales bacterium | reverse complement strand
GCTCATCGCCGGGAGTAAACAGGAGTACCCCTACCTCACTGAGCTGGCTTCAGAAATACCCCCGGCTCACCTGACCCTCTTTGTCCCCTCCCGCCATAACGGAGCACACGGTACCGCATCTCTGCTTTCTTCCGACCCTGCCTCCGGCGACTACTGGCTTACCCTGCTGATGTTCTTCAGGAACATCCGGAAAGCCCAATGATCTTTGTTTATTAAAACCCTTTCATGATGAACGATCTGGATAGATTCAGGGAGTATGCCCATAAGGTTGTCGACCGGATGGTCGATTATTACAGGAATATTGAGAATTACCCGGTAAAGTCCCTTGTAGCCCCGGGAGACATTTATGATCTGTTCCCGGAGCTGCCACCCGCTACCGGCGAAGAGATGGATGAGATCCTCCGGGATTTTGACGAAAAGATCATCCCCGGCATGACCCACTGGCAGAGCCCCAATTTCTTTGCCTATTTCCCGGCCAACAGCAGCTATCCTTCCGTGCTGGCCGAGATGCTCACAGCTACACTGGCTGCCCAGTGCATGATCTGGGAGACCTCGCCGGCCGCGGCCGAGCTGGAAGAAAAAATGATGAACTGGCTCAGGCAGATGATGGGCCTGCCCGCTGCCTGGGAGGGGGTAATACAGGACACAGCCTCCACAGCCACCCTCGCCTCACTGATCACCGCAAGGGAGAAAAAGTCGGAATACAGGATCAATGAAGATGGGTTTTCCGGCAATGAGCGGTTCCGTATATATGTCTCCACCGAGACCCACTCCTCCATTGAAAAAGATGTCAAGATAGCCGGTTTTGGGCGCAGTAACCTGGTAAAATGCAAAGTGCGTGAAGATCTCTCTTTCGACCCGGAAGACCTGCGTGCCAGGATAGAGGAAGACCTGAAGGCAGGCTATACCCCCCTCGCCGTGGTCGCTACGCTGGGCACTACCTCCACCACAGCCGTAGATCCCATCCGGGAAATAGGGGAGATAACCCGTGCGTATGACCTCTGGCTCCATGTGGATGCCGCCCTCGCCGGTTCGGCGCTGATCCTCCCCGAGTACCGCTGGATGATCGACGGGATCGAACAGGCAGACACCTTTGTCTTCAATCCCCACAAATGGCTTTTCACCAACTTTGACTGTTCCGCCTATTTCGTGAAAGACAGGGAAGCACTGCTGCACACCTTCGAGATCCTCCCGGAGTATCTGAAGACCAGCACCCACGGCCATGTCAACGATTACCGCGACTGGGGGATCCCCCTGGGACGCCGTTTCCGGGCCCTCAAGCTGTGGTTCGTGATACGCTCTTTCGGCGTCAGCGGCCTGCAGGCCATGCTCCGCGAGCACCTGCGCCTGGCCGGCTTTATCCGGGATGAAGTGGAAAAAGACCCCTCTTTCGAGCTCATGGCGCCGGTACCGCTCAACACGGTCTGTTTCAGATACCATCCTGAAAATACCACGGAAGAGGAGCTGGACCGGCTCAACACCCTTCTGCTGGATAAGGTGAACCGTTCCGGAAAAGCTTATTTCACACACACCCGCGTGAAAGGGAAATACACCATCCGTTTCATGATCGGTCAGACGCACACCAAAGAAAAACATGTGAAAAATGCCTGGGAACTGATCAGAACGGTCAGCCGGTCGCTTTCCTGACCGCATCCTTACCGGATCATGCCGGGACCGGCAGGCAGCAAGGGCCTTCTTTGCTTGTTGATCCGCAGACCGTAAACGTTCACACTGAAATGAAAACCGGTCGTGAACCGGGCTTCATCCGGCAGATAAGATGTCCAGAAGCCGAAAGTGAAGGGGAAATCGAGCCGCAGGATCATAAAGTCGGTGAAAAGCTCCGCCCCCACGCCGTTAAAGATCTTCTTGTCTTTAAATTCATTGTTAACATAATCATAACTGTTGTTTCCCACGGCATGCTCATAAAACAGCTGTCCCCTGAACCGCGGGATGTACAAGAGGCTGCCCAGAGATACATCCGGATAGAACAAAGGCAGGTCATATTCGGCACTGTACGACTGCAGACGGGTTGAGATCCAGTTCTTATACCCCCGTGGAAAGGAGAGTTTGTTATAGTAATAGTATTTCCCGCCGCTCTGCTTCTCATACCCTCCGTTCAGCACCAGCGTATGATGCCTGAAAGCTCCCGGCAGGTAAATATTTCCCGTGATATAAGCCTTCTCTCCATACCCCGAATTGTTCCAGGGTGAGTGCAGGTAATCCATGTCCAGGAGATAGCCCAGGCGCGGCCGTATGTCCCTGTGGCCCATTTTCAGCAAGGCGTAGGTATAGATGCG
>WFRO01000480.1 GCA_015486475.1 Bacteroidales bacterium | reverse complement strand
CTCGGGGGTCTGGTTGTTCTCCAGCAAGGCTGCGATGATACGGGGCAGGGCCAGGGCGCTGCCGTTGAGCGTGTGGGCGAGGCGGGTTTTCTTGCTGCCTTTCTCGCGGAAACGCAGCTTCATGCGGTTGGCCTGGTACGACTCGAAATTGGAGACCGAGCTTACCTCCAGCCATTTCTTCTGGGCTGCGGCATAAACCTCGAAATCATAGGTGAGGGCAGAGGTGAAAGAGAGATCGCCGCCACAGAGCTGCACGATTCGGTAGGGCAGCTCCAGCTTTTGTACCAGGCCTTCCACATGTTTCACCATCTCTTCCAGGGTGTTATACGACCGGTCGGGGTGCTGGATCTGCACGATCTCCACCTTGTCGAACTGATGCACCCTGTTGAGGCCCCGTACATCTTTTCCGTAGGATCCTGCTTCCCGGCGGAAACATGGGGTATAGGCCGTATTTTTTACTGGCAGTTCCTCCGCATCAAGGATCACGTCACGGTAGATGTTGGTCACCGGCACCTCAGCGGTGGGGATGAGGTAATAGGGATCGGTGGACAACTGGTACATCTGGCCCTCCTTGTCAGGCAGCTGGCCCGTGGCATAGGCGGAGGCCTCGTTGACCATGAGGGGTGGCAGCACTTCGCGGTAGCCGGCCCGGACCGCCTCGTCGAGGAAGAAACTGATCAGGGCCCGCACCAGCCGGGCTCCCTGCCCTGTGAAGACAGGAAACCCTGCTCCCGTGAGCTTGTTGCCCAGATCAAAATCGATGAGGGCATGTTTTTTACCCAGATCCCAGTGGGGCAAAGCTTCACCGGACAGTCCGGGAATCTCTCCGCCTTCTCTTACGATCACATTGTCCTCGTCGCTGTTCCCCGGAGGTACGGACGGGTGCGGCACATTGGGGAGGGTGACCAGCAGCTCGTTCAGTTTCTCTTCCGTTTCATGCAGCTCGTTGTGGAGCGTTTTGATCTCCTCTTTCAGGCGGGCCACCGCCTCCCTGGCTGCGTTGGCCTCATCGATCTTCTTTTCCTTGAAAAGGGCACCTATCTCTTTCGACCGTCTGTTCAGTTCCGATTGTTTATTGTCGGTCTCTGTCTGGATCGCGCGGCGGCGTTCATCTGTCGCCAGGATCTGGCCGACAACCTCTTCGGCATCGAAGTTCTTGACCTTCAGACGGCGTATGACCTCTTCGCTGTTCTCCCGGATCTGTTTTAATGTGAGCATGATGATAGGTGTATTAAAGGGCGCAATTTAAAAAAAAACTCCCGGAACATGTGCCGTATCAGGCCACGTCCCGGGAGAAAAAAAATGAAAATAAATTTATTTTCCGGCTTCTTCCTTGGGGATGACAGAGACATAGGACCTGTTGTTGTGTCTCTTCCTGAATTCCACGATGCCATCGGTGAGGGCGAAGAGGGTATGGTCGTTACCCATGCCTACGTTCAGCCCGGGGTGATGGCGTGTGCCACGCTGGCGTACGATGATGTTCCCGGCTTTGGCATATTGTCCGCCGAAAAGTTTTACGCCCAGTCTTTTGCTTTCGGATTCGCGTCCGTTTCTGGAACTACCTGCTCCTTTTTTGTGTGCCATAGCAGTAAATATTAAATATTATTTTTCTTCTTTTTTGTCATCGCTCTTTTTGGCTGCCGGCTTTTTGGCCTTGGAGGCTGAGCTTTTGGCTTTGGCCGTGGTGGTCTTTTTAGCGGCAGCAGCCCCGGTCGTTTTTTTGGCTGTTCCGGTTTTTGCTTCTGCTTTTTTGGCTGTTTCCGTCTTTTTGGGAGCGGCCTTGGCTTTCGGAGCCGCTTTGGCAGGTGCCTTGGCTTCAGCAGGAGCTTCCTTTTTCGCTTCAGCCTTCTTCTCATCGGCTTTTTTGGCAGCAGCTTTGGGAGCGGCCTTGCCTTTCCCGATGGCATCTATCCTGATCTCCGTCAGATACTGACGATGACCGTTGAGCTTCTGATATCCTTTTCTTCTTTTTTTCTTGAACACCCTGACCTTGTCCCCTTTCAGGTGGGAGATCACAGTGGCTTTCACCTGATAGTCTTTCACCACGGGAGTGCCTACCACGGTTTTTCCGTCCTCTTCTATCAGCAGGACCTGGTCCAGCACGATCTTGTCCCCTTCCTTGTTCTGAAGACGGTGCACGAAAATATTTTCGTCTTTCTCCACTTTAAATTGTTGCCCGGCAACTTCAACGATAGCAAACATATCTGATCCGTTAAAAAATGTAACTTATTTTGGGACTGCAAAAATATAAAATTTAACTTACATTCAAATATTTTAATTAAATATTTATTTCATCTGTGAGCGGTGGCGAAAATAATAAGGGAATCATTATATTTGTATTCGCAGAGAGGGGAAGATCTGATATATAATACAAGGTATGGCCAGAATACAACTGAATGTTTTAGGGCTCTCATACAGCCAGACACAGTCGGGGGCGTATGCCCTGGTGCTGACGGAGCAGAACGGTGAGCGAAGGATCCCCATCATCATCGGGGGTTGTGAGGCCCAGGCGATCGCCATTGCGCTGGAGAACCTCCAGCCGCCCCGGCCGTTGACCCATGATCTTTTTTACAATTTTGCCAGGACCTTTGAGATCAAACTCAAGGAAGTAGAGATCTACAAGCTGGAGGAGGGTGTCTTCTACAGCAAGCTGATCTGCAGCCAGGGAGGCAAAGAGGTGGTCATCGATGCCCGCACCTCCGATGCCATCGCTCTGGCGGTGAGGTTCGTGTGTCCGATCTATACCACCGAGGAGATCATGGCCCAGGCCAGTATGGTGATGGACTCGTCGGAAACGGGCGACGACCTGGACCTGGGCGAAGAGGATAAACCGGCCGTGACTCCCACACAGGAGTACAGCCGATTTTCCCTGCGTGAGCTCAAAAGCATGCTCGACCAGGCCGTGCGCGATGAAGATTATGAGAAAGCTTCCCTGATCAGGGATGAGATAAAACGCCGTGAACAGCAAAGCCAATGACCTTCAGCTTCTTCCGGCCCTGTTGTCCCGGTAATATTTTTCCGGTATCTTTCTTAAAATCAAATGTATGAGGAGTCTGCTTATTATTTTCCTTGCTTTTTTGCTTTTTTTGCCTGCTTTAAAAGCGGCCCCGGACCTTCCTGCGGAGAACCGGGATACGGTGGTCACGGATACGGCACAGGCCCTGCCTGCTGCCACGGCAGGTGACAGCGGAGAAAAAGCTTCCCTGATCCAGGGCCATTCGAAGCAGGTGATCTCTTCGGAGATGGGCAGCGGGTTTTCCCTCATATCGCTGCTGCGGGGCTTGTTGGGCATGGCCGTCCTGATCCTGATCTCCTGGGCCTTCAGCACCAACCGCAAGGCGATCGCCTGGAAAGTGGTCTTTACCGGCCTGCTTATCCAGGTGCTGCTGGCGGTGAGTATCTTATATATACCGGCGATACGCCTGATCTTTGAATATACCGGGAAGATCTTTGTCAAGATCCTGGATTTTACCAATGAGGGGACCACCTTCCTCTTCGGGAGCCTGACCGATACACAAAAGTTCGGGACGATCTTTGCCATCCAGATCCTCCCGACGATCATCTTTTTCTCGGCCCTCACCTCCCTGCTCTTTTACTGGGGGGTCATACAGATCATTGTGTACGGGCTGGCATGGGCGATGACGAAAGCGCTGAAACTGTCGGGTGCCGAAAGCCTCTCGGTGGCCG
>WFRO01000479.1 GCA_015486475.1 Bacteroidales bacterium | reverse complement strand
GTGGAGAGTTCGTACCGGTAAACGGTGTCGCCCAGGGTGTAGCCGGGAATGTTGATGGTGACGCTTTTAGGGGATGAGGTTTCATTGATCACTATTATGCCGGCGTGATCGTTGGAGAAGCGGGTGGAGTATATAAAGGTACCGCTGGTGCTGCCGGAATCGGCGGTGAGCACATCGCCAGCCATCTTGTGGTGCAGGTAATAAGGGAAGAAGCTGGGATGGGGGAGATCATCGGCGACGCCGGTTTCCTTATAGGTGAACATGCCATGATCATCCTCACCGCTGCCATTTTGTATATCCCAGTAATTGACCAGTCCGTAAGGGGTCTTCATGTACTCTCCCAGGGCGTGGGCAAAGAAGAGCAACGCCACACCCTCGGTCTGTTTGAGCCCCGCGAAATAATTGTATTCGGTCATGGCCACAGGGATATATTCCCGCGAGGTGTATTGTCTTACCAGGTCCTGAACGATGTTGTAATCTTCTGCGATTTTGGGCGGGCTCTTGAGGATCGCACTGTAGGTGATGTCGTTCGGGTCTTTGGCCCAGGTGAAATAATCATGGGTTATCAGGAAGTCCGCTTTGTCGCCTGCTTCCTGCAGCACCTCCGGGGTGTAGTTGGGCATCGACCAGTAATCTTTTCCCGGATAGACAACGATACCGATCTTTATGGACGGGTCGGCGGCTTTCATGGAATCGATGAACACACAGGCATCCCTGCCGTATTTGGCGCCGGTGAGGGTGTCCCCTTCCACATCGTAACCGGCCTCCCACGAACCGTAATGTTCATTGCCTATCTCCCAGTATTTGACTTTGTACCCATGGGCTTTCACATATCTGACCCATTCGGCAGCATAATGGGCTGCCTGCTCTACGGCGTCGGGTGCGTCTATATACCTGGCAAGTGCGTAGTTGACACAGATCTGTGGCTCCACATCCCACTGCCGGCATATCTCCAGTAACTTGTCGGTCGTCAACGTCCAGGTTTTAACAGGAGCGCTGGTGATCACGTCCAGGTAGTTCTTGCTGTCGCTGTATTGTTTGAAAGTGCCGCTGTAACCGTCCTGGTTGGTGCTGTCCCAATGGTTGATGCCATCCCACAGCCAGGTGTTGCTCCAGTTCCCGCCGGGGATACGCATGGTTCTTATATCCAGTCGCCTGACATGCTCTTTGAAAGGATAATTGTTGTAAAGACCAGCTCTCCAGGCTGGCAGGTTGTTCCCCGTGATCGTCGGCAGGATCAGGTTGAGGGTATCATCGGTGTTCACCGTGAATGTAACTGCATCTCCACTTACAGTGTCCGTATAATCCATGGTTGAATCCGGAGGTGTAAAATTCCTGGGTATCCATTCGTTCCTGAAAAAATCGCTCTGGGCCTGCAACGCGCTCCATGACAGAAGGAGCATGAGAGTGTAAAATAGTTTCATAAGTATTTCCTTTAAATTGTTTATTGTTTATTTTGATCAGATCTAAGGCGTTTCCCGGTCCGGACCATCAGCTTTATGATCACGGAGTACGGTCTTCAGCCTGTCCAGCAGCGTATCGATCTGCGATCTTTCGTGCGTGGAGAAAACGACGATGCGCAGGATCCCCGAGTTGCCGGAGCCTTTGTACCTGGCAAGCTGTATGTAGATGCCCTGCTCCATCAGCGAACTGTGTATGGCCGAGAGGGTGGCTTCGTCTCCCGGCGCAAAAACCACCACCGGCAGGTCGTTCTCGTCAGCAGGGATCCCGATCTTCCGCAGGCCCTTTTTCAGGTAGCTGGCGTTGTCCCACAGTTTTTCGCGCATCTCAGGATGACCGGCGACGATCTCCACCCCTTTGATCCCTGCTGCCACGGCCGCGTTCATGGGCGCGTTGGTGCCGGTCATCACACTGCCGGCCTTCACCCGGGCAATGAACGCCGCATCGCCGGGGATGATGCCACCGTAAGCTCCGAAAGCCTTGGACAGGGTGGCTCCCATGAAAAGCCTTTCCGACCGCAGGCCGTAATGCTCATAAGAGCCCCGGCCGTTCCTGCCACGGATCCCCACGCCGTGGGCGTCATCGATCCAGACCACTCCGTCATATTGTCCGGCCAGATCCGCATATTCCCTGAGCGGCGCCGGCAGGGCCCGGAGGGGGAACAACCCGTCGGTGGCGATCAGCGGCCGTTGACCGGGACTGAGCTTCCCGGCCAGCTTGTCCTTCAGATCTTCAACATTTCTGTGGCTGAAAGTTATGACCGTCCGGCCGGTGGTCAGGGCCGCTTCGGCCAGGGAGTAATGGGAGCCTTCGTCCAGGAAGATCACATCGAATTTGTTCATCCCGGCCAGGGCTTTCATCCCGGCGATATTGCTCAGATAACCCGACGGGAGGTAAGCGGCATCTTCGGTACCGAAGAACTCCGCGACTTTCCTTTCCAGTTCCAGCAACAAAGGGGTGGTGCCGGTGATGGACCGGGAGGTGGCGCTGCCGGTGCCGTATCTCAGGACAGCTTCGGAAGCAGCCCGGAGGATCTCCGGACGGGCGTTGAGCTGAAAATAGCCGGTGCCGGCAAAATAAAGATATTCCCTGCCGTTGATGCGGGTCACGGGGCCGGGGGCCTCCTCAATGATATAGTCGTAATGGTATGCCAATCCTGCTTCTTAAGTTGTTTTTGTACTAAACGGTCACCCGCTCCATATCTTTCAGATATTCTTCGTCAAAATCTGCGCCGATACCCGGTGCATCTCCCAGCACCCATTTCCCGTTGCCTTTATATTCAATGCCACCGGTCACGGGATCGTCGGCCAGCATCATCGAGGAGTCCATGTCGAAATGGACGATCGTGCTGCGTGCAGCCACGACGTGCATGAGGGCGGTGAGCCCGTAACGGGTCTCGGACATGCAGCCCACCTGGCATTTGATGCCTGCCGCCTCGGCGATGGCGATGATCTTCAGGGTATTGTTGATGCCTCCCGACTTGGAGAACTTGATGTTGAAATAATCACATGCTCCCATGCTGGCGAGGCGGAAAGCATCGTGGTGGTCGAACACCGACTCGTCGGCCATGATGGAGATGGGACTGTTGGCCCGCACCCGGATCAGCTCTTTGTTGTTCCAGTGGGGGATGGGCTCTTCGCAATGCTCGATATTGTATTTTGCCAGCTCGTTCAGGGTACGGATGGCCGTCACCGGGTCCCAGCCCTGGTTGGCATCGATCCTGATGGGATAGTCCGGGCCCACCGCTTCGCGGACCGCTTTCACGCGGGCCACATCCTTCGCGGTCGTCGTTCCCAGCTTGAGCTTGATGGCCGGGAACCCGGCTTCTTTGAAGGCCCTGGCATCGTTGGCCATTTTTTCGGGCGTGCCGATGCTGATCGTCATATCGGTATATACTTCGCGGCTGTTGCTGCCTCCCAGCAGCCTGTACAGGGGGAGCCCGGCCTTTTGGGCCAGCAGGTCGTACAGGGCCATGTCAAAACCGCTTTTCATGGTGTAGTTGCCCTGCACCGCCCGGTCGATCTCAGCCAGACGGTCTTCCAGCGCAAAGGGATCCCTCCCTTTGAGCATCTGTCCGATCTGCCGGGCATAGTCAAAGACCGTTTCCTGGGTCTCACCCACGATGGTGACAAAAGGAGCGCACTCGCCGGTGCCGGTGAGACCCTCACTGGTGTGGATGCGGATGACCACGTTCGTTGCGCTGGGAATGACTCCCAGGGAGATAACAAAAGGCTCTTTGTAGGGGATGTTGAGCTTGATGACCTCGACCCCTGTGATCACTGTCTGGCTCATGTATTTGTTTTTTTGCTTTAACAAATGTAATTATTAACCCCAGATTATGCATTAGGAAACTAAAAAATAGTTGAACTAATGCGTTGGTTGGGGTTAACCCCGATTTAGTGATATGTCAACCGGATTATGACGCACCCAATGTACCCTTAACCCCACGCGCCCCCTCGGTCCCCTAAAGGGGAAGTCCACCCACAAATCAATAGACAGTGTGTGCAAGGGTCCCCCCTTCAGGGGGTCAGGGG
>WFRO01000478.1 GCA_015486475.1 Bacteroidales bacterium | reverse complement strand
ATATTGAAACCGCCCTCTTTGATCTTCACCATGTCCCTGTACTGGGCAGGGTCAGGCAGGGCATTGCCGATATAGGGATACTCCTGGTGGCGGTTCGTGCCAGTCAGCTTCACGGGCCGGCCGTTGAGAAGAAATCCCCGCTGCCGGGAAAAAACGATGCGGCGTATCCCTGTACGCGTCTCCACCCGGTCCAGGAGCTTTCCGTCCTCTTCCAGGCGGCTCTCCAGGGTATAGAGATAAGGATCCTCTATGTCCCACAGGTGCGGTGCCTGCAGGCTCATCTCCTCATCCACCTGCAATGTGTCTCCAGGCGAAATGATCACTTCTTCCCCGGTTCGTTTCACGATCCTGCCCTGCCGGTCGTGCAGCACCTGCACCACCGAGATCTTCCGGACCCCGGGGCTTGCATTGCACAGGGTGGTCCGGATGTGCAGGCGGGCCTGTTCACGTGTTGCCTCCGGCACGGTCACGAACACTCCGCCCGCCGCCGGCAGTCCGGCCGCCACAGCACCGGGGATGAACACCTTCCCTGTCTTCACAAGCCATACATCACGGTAAAGGCCACTGTAATAGCAGAAATCCAGACGGGAGGAAGGTTTGCCGGGAGGGATGAGCGGATTGTCGCGGTTGTCCAGCCGTACCAGCACCTCGTTGCTGTCGCCGTAATGCAGCAGGGGGTCCAGCCGCACCTCAAAAGGAGTGTATCCGCCGGCATGGTATGCCGCCCGCCGGCCGTTGACCCAGACGATCGCCTCCTGCATGGCCCCCTCAAAATGAAGTGAGAGACGCCGGGCGCTATCGGCAACGGGGACAAAAAAGCTTTTGCGGTAGTAACAGATCCCCTGCCAGGGATGTTTGACCACCAGAGGCTCAACAAACGCCGTATGCGGCAATGTGACCGGCTCCCAGGCCTCCCGCTGCAGGGTACCCAGCTCTTTTCTTGTATCCACCTCCCTGCTCCCGTCCCATGCCGGGATATTCACCGTTTCAATGTTGTATTGTGAACGCCAGTCGCGTCCCGTCTGCACCTGTTGCTGCTGCATGGAGGGCCCGTCTTCCCCCGCCAACCGCACAAAATACCATCCGCCGGAAAAAAGCACCCTGCGGGGTTCGTTATTGACAGCGGGTTGACAGGATGCAAAAAACAAGAGCAATATCAGATAAAGAAAACCCGGTAAAGCTCTCTTTCTGAAAAACCAAAGTATCTGAAACCGGCCGGAAATTTTCATGGTGAAACAAAGATAGGCAAATCCCTTTCAACCCGGAACAGATGGCAGAAAAGCAAGAATGTCTTATCTTGCGCCCAAATCAGATCTTACGCCATGAAAGCCCTGAACATCCTTATATCCATGCTGGTCTTATCCCTCCTGGCCGCCTGTTCCGGCAACAGAACAAATACCCGTGATCCCAAAAACGTTCATACCCCCCTGGTCATTGCCCACCGCGGCGGGGCCCTCCTGGCGCCGGAGAATACCCTGGCCGCTTTCCGCAATGCCATCGCCCTGGGGGTGGACATGATCGAGATCGACGTGCATCTCTCCAAAGACGGTCATGTGATCGTGATCCATGACAACACCGTCGACCGCACCACCGACGGCCATGGCCGCATCGCCGACATGACCCTGGCAGAGATCAAAAAGCTGGACGCCGGGAAGAAATTCAGTGAAAAATTCGCGGGCGAAAGGATCCCCACCCTGGAAGAGACCCTGGAGACGCTGAACGGGAAAGTCTCCCTGCTGCTGGAGATAAAAAAGGACAACGACAGCCTCTATCCGGGACTGGAAGAGAAAGTGGTCGATCTTCTTCACCGTTATCACGCCGGGGAGTGGACCGTAGTGCAGTCCTTCAACAAACATTCCGTTCAGAAAGTGCAAAAGCTCGATCCTTCGCTCCGGACTTTCTTCCTGCTGGGCCACAATTTCCCGGAATTTTATGACAGCCTGGCCCTCGATCTCAGGCAGGGGAAAGAGCTTCCTCCTTCTTTCACCGGTATCGCGCCCCATTATTCCGTTCTTGATGCCGGGAAAACGGATACCCTCCACCAGGCAGGATACCAGGTTTATACCTGGACCGTAGACAAGCCTGCCACCATGAAAAACGTGATCCGCATGCGTGTGGATGGCATCATCACCAATACCCCGGACAAGCTGCTGGAGATCCTGCGTTCCGGTTCTTTCTGAAAGTTTTTCCGCTCAGGGTGAAAAAAAGATGTATTTTCCCCTGTCTGAAGCTATTCCGGTATCTATTCCCGAAAAACTATCCTATTTTTGCGCAAATATTTTCTTATGAAACAAGGTATTAAACACTTTCTGGCCAACAGGATGGTGAAACGGCACCGCTCCCGCGACCTCCCCGTGGAGGAGCTGGAGAAAAAACACCGGCAGCCTGATGTTGAAGGTTTTAACGACAGCAGCTATTTTGCCGGATGGCAGAAAGATGGCCTCTCTTTCGTCACGCGTCTGGCCTTCCGCACCGGTAAGCACAACGAGAACTGGCTGAAAATACATATCCCCGGGGAGGGGGTATGGGGGTTCGAAGACCGGCCCATGGAGGAGGGAGAAGGCTTACGTCAGGGTCCTTTGGCCTATGTCTGCCAGGCACCCGGAAACCGCTGGTCCATTGAGTATAAGGGTCTGGTATTTCAAGGAAAAAAGGAAGAAGAGATCCTGCTGGAACTGTCATGGGAGAAGCTGGGACCCGTGATCGATTTTGACAAAAGCGGGACCATGTATGAGAACACGGCCCTGCAGATCGCCGGGCAGCCCTGGAACAAGGAGTTCTTCCGGAAACTGCGCGAACTGCAAAAGGTACATTATGAGCAGGCAGGCCGGATCACCGGCAAGATCCTCTGGAAAGGCAAAGAGTTTCCTTTTGACGGTCACGGGATCCGTGATCACAGTTTCGGCAAGCGGAGCTGGGACGGCTGGGAACGGCATATCTGGTACCTGGGGATCCTGGAGGACGGCCGGTATTTCAACAACAGCGTGATCGACTTTGATTTTATCCCCAACCTGAAAGCAGGTTATTTCGGAGATGCCAACGGTATTACGACGGTCGCCTCCCTGCCCGACCTTTCGGAGATCCTCCCGCAGGAGCCTCTCCCCACGGAGGTGGAATATACCCTGCGTCTGCGTCCCGGGGAAGCAGAAAAAAGGATGAAAGTCCGCATGAAAGCATTTTTTCCGTTCACGATGGACGGGGTTTATCACATCCGCCAGGCACTGGCCGATTTTTCCCTGGATGGCGTCCCGGGCATGGGCATTGCAGAAATGGGGATCAACCTTAAAACACATGACCTCGATATATCCTATTGACAAACTCCCGGACAATACGGGAGGAGGAAAGGCACAGGGCCTGTCCCTGCTGGAACATTACGGCAAAAGGATCCCGCTGACGTGGGTGGTCACCCGTCCTGACAAGGACGCGCTGGAACAGCTCACGACACTCCTGCCCGATGAGAAAAGCTGGGCCATACGTTCCTCCGCCGAAGGAGAGGACGGACAGGAAGCCTCTTTCGCCGGACAGTTTGAAAGCTATCTGGATGTCAAGGGGAAAGACAATATAATTAAAGCGGTCCTTCAATGTTTTCATTCAGCCGATTCTGAAAGGCTGGAGGCCTATCGTAAAGAGAAAGGCCTGTCCGGCACAGGCATGAACGTACTGGTTCAGGAGATGATCATGCCCCGGGCAGCCGGTGTTCTTTTTACCGTCGACCCTGTCAGCAACCGGCACGACCGCATGAGCGTGAGTATTGTGGGAGGCACTGCCGAGCAGCTGATGTCAGGCACCCAGGAAGGGGAGACGCTGAACTTTTACAAACACCGCTGGCAGGAGAAGACCAGCCGCCTGCTCTCCCGGGAAGATCTTTCCCTGCTGCTGAAAGAAGCACTGGAGATAGAAAAAGCTTTCGGCCGCCCGGCGGATCTGGAATGGGCTTTCGACCGGCAGGGCCGCCTCTACTGGCTGCAGTTGCGGCCGGTCACAGGGCTGAGCCCCGTGCACATGAACGAACTGGACGACCGGCCCCGCTATGAAAAGCCGGTATACACCCGCGCCAACATCGGGGAGATGATGCCGGGTCCTGTCACACCCCTCACCCGTTCCACGTTCGGCGTGGCCATAGACATAGGTCTCCAACGGTTCTATAAAAGATCGGGTGTGTTCAACAAGGTACGGAACGAGAACATTTTTATCCAATCCTATTACAACCATCTCTTTTTCGACGTAAGAGCCTTGTATGAGTTGCCGAAAAGAGTATGGCTCTCCAACAAAGAGAACATCGACTATTCCGTCATGGGAGAAGTGGTGCCCGGGATCACCCTGCAAAAAGAGGTTGCTTTTCCCAGGGCCTTCCTCAACTTCCTCCGCTTTATGCGGTATATGGGCGGAGGACCGCGTGCCTCCAAAAAACTGACGCGCCTGGAAGCCTCCTTCCGGCTGGACTGCCCCGATGATCCTCGTGAGTGTTATCAGCTGATCCACGAGAATATACCCGTATTGCTGGATGCCTACGACCTGCATTATGTCTCTTCTTCCCAGTCAGGAGGATATTTCACCACCATCCTGAATATCTTCTCCGGCGGAAAACCTCCGGAACCGGGACATTACGAAAAGGTAGCGTCACTCTTCACGAACATCCCCGGCATCGAAAGCGCCCAGGGATTACAGACCCTTGATAAGATGGCCCGGGCATTGGCGAAGGTTCCCGGGATCCGGGACCTTTTCCTGGATGCTTCTCCGGAGTCCTCCCTGCAATATCTCTCCACGGCAGCGCCTGAGGAGATAAAAGAGGAATGGAAAAAGTTCCTGGACCGGCACGGCCACCGTTGCGTACGGGAAGCCGAGCTGCGTGAAAAAGAGTGGCGGCTGGATCCTACACCGGTCATTGAGGGACTCAAAGCCAAGACATCGCTGCTGCTCTCTGGTTCAACCATCCCTTCAAATAAGCCTTCAGGTAATAATGAGCATAAATACATTGACGAACTGTCAGGGTTCAAACGCATATTACTGAAACACTTCCTGCCCAAAGCCCGGGCAGCCGTGGCGCGGCGCGAACAGACCAAAGCCCTGGCCATCTCGGTACAGCACCAATTCAAGCTGGCTTACCGGCATCTGGCAAAACAGCTCGTGGGAAAAGGCCTTTTGAAAGATCCCGATATGATCTTTTTCCTGACCCATGAAGAGCTGGGAAACCTGGCAGAGGGGAAAGAAAAAGAAAAATGGTTGTATATTGCGGAAGAGCGCCGGAAGCTTTACCCGGAGATGATGCAACTCTCTTTCGCAGATATTATTTTCGGGATACCTGTACCCGAAGAGGATGAGGGGACGGTCAGCCGTGACGGCAGCCTCACCGGCATCCCGGTCAGCCGGGGCATGACGGAAGGCAGGGTGCGGCTGGTAAGATCGATGGAGGAGGCAAAACAACTGCAACAGGGAGAGATCATGGTGTCCCGTTACACCGATATCGGATGGACGCCTTTTTACAGCATCATCAGTGGTCTGGTAACGGAAATAGGAAGCCCTCTGTCCCACGGAGCCGTGGTGGCACGGGAGTACAACCTGCCGGCCGTGGTGAGTGTGAAAGGCGCCATGGAAAACCTGAAAGACGGACAGTTTATCAGGCTGGATGCGATCAACGGAAAAGTGCAGATACTGAACTGATCCACCATCACCCTGTTCACTATGAAAAGAGCAATATTCGTTATACTGATCCTGGGTCTTCCTGCCTGTTTCCCCCTGCATGCCCAAAACCAGCCTGTGCCCGACAAATACGGGTTCCTGGTCCGGGTGGGACAGATGGCCCCCGATTTCACCATCCAATATGCCGACGGCCGGAAAAGTGAAAAGCTGAGTGATCTGCGGGGGCAGGTGGTGGTGTTGCAGTTCACGGCCAGCTGGTGCGGTGTCTGCCGTCAGGAGATGCCCCATCTGGAAGCCCTGTGGCAGCAGCTAAAAGATAAGGATTTCCGCCTTATTGGCATTGACCTGAAGGAGTCCCGGGAAAAGACCCTCGGCTTTGCCCGCACCATGAAGATCTCCTACCCCCTGGCCCTGGATCCCGACGGAAGCATCTTTTACCGGTATGCAGCCCACAATGCCGGCGTTACCCGGAACGTCGTCATTGACAAAACCGGTCGCATCGTTTACCTCACACGGCTTTACAATGAAGAGATCTTTGACGGTATGGTCCGGAAGCTGAATGAACTGCTCAGCCGGTAACAACCAACCTACTGTAACGCCAGGATCACCGGCGATCTTTTTTTTGTTTTAAAGCAAAATACGCCCGGCGTTTCTTTCTTCTGCTGCCGTACGGCTCCCTGCACCCTGAAATCCTGCCCCCGGAAAGGATCGGCCAGCCACAGGGTCCCTCCTTTTTCCGGATATATCTTTACCCGGGTCACCCTCCCGTTTTCCAGGACGGCCGAGACCAGGAAAGCCCCCTGCGCCCGCAGTTTTTCAAAAGAAGCCTCTTGCCAGTCCGGCGGGATGGCCGGGAAAACCCGGATGGTATCCGTCTGGCTTTGCAGGAGCATCTCCTGGATCCCGGCGGCAGAGGCAAAGTTACCTTCGAGGGTGAAAGGCCGGTACCTGAATTTCGAATATCCTTTCCCCGACTGGTCGCCGTTGACATGGAAGCTGTTCGGCAGACAGAAAGCTGTGGCAAAGATCCGCAGCGCTTCGGCTGCTCCGGCTCCGTCGCGGGCCCGTGCCCGCAGGTTGCCCAGCCAGGCAAAGGAATAGCCCACCCACCAATCGGTGCCGAGGGAATCCAGCATATGCAGGGAATGGCGTATGATCGCCCGGTCCTGTTCTCCTTTGCTCCAGTCGATCATTCCAAGGGGATGGATGGACATCAGATGGGAGAAGTGACGATGAGAAAAAGGCAGGGGCTGTCCGGGCGCCACCAGCAGACCCAGTTGTGGGTCCACAGCCAGTTCCGGCCATTGGTCCAGGTCGTTCCGCCAGCGCCGGGCTTCTTCCTTGTTCCCCAGGATGCCGGCTGTTTCTGCCGCTTTTTCATAGGTGAAACGGATCAGCGCCAGATCAAAGTTGGTCGTCTGAGGGAACCATGCTTTTTCTGAATTATCAAAGATCTCCGGACTGGAGCTGATCGGCAGCTTTCTTTTACCGTCGGGACCGGTTACCGAGACCTGTTCAAGATAGGTGCCCACGGCAGCCAGCCAGGGATAAGCCCGCTCTTTCAGGAAGGCCGTATCCATGGAATATTTCCAGTGCAGGTAAAAATGTTGTCCCAGCCACGCCGCCACCGTCGGCCCCAGGGAATACTGGATCCAGCCACCCATCGGCTCTCCTGTCAGGGTGGTCACCCCCGGCACATTGAGACCCCCCGTATGAAAATAACGGCGGGTAAATCTTTCAAAGACCGGCTTGTTCTCCCACAGCCAGTTCAGGAACCCTTCTTCCTCTTTCAGATGATTCCCGGCATAGGCAGGCCAGTAGCTCAGCTGGGTATTGAGATCATGATGAAAATCCCCTTTCCACGGAGGCAGGCGGCCATTGTCGGCGGTCCATACCGCCTGCAGAGAGATGGGAGGTGTCTGGGCCCGCGCCGCTGCCCCGAACTTATACATGTCGAGATAATACTGTTTCTCCAGCACCGTATCGGGAATATGTACCGTCGAAGCAGACCAGTAATCCCGCCACCATTTTATATTCTTATCCAGGGCTTTGTTAAAACCGGTTTTTAATGCCTGAGCTACATGCTCTTCAGCTGTCGGCTGTGGTTTCCCGGGATAATGCGCACTCACGGACCACGCACCCGTTACCGTGCCGCTTTTCTTTTGCCATTGTACATGGATCCTGTAATGAAATCCGCCCCACCCTTCCTGCTCAAAGGCGATCGCATGCTCCTGCCGGGATATTTTCCCGGCGGGATATCCCAGCCGTCGCAGGTCCTGGCCTGCAATGACCTTATTTCCCTGAAAATCTTCATTCTTTTGATAGGGAGGAGAGATCAGTTGCGGGATGATCTCTTCTTTCACTCCTGTGAAACGAAACCAACCCGCCGGGGCATCCGCCTGCACAAAGGTCTGCAGGCTGGCACCGGATGACCAGTGTACCTCACAGATCCCTTCCCGGACAAAAAGACGCACCGACGTCACCTTCCCCAGGGAATGGGTATCGAACTCCAGAGCGCCGGCAGGTATTTTGGTCGGTGCCGGCCGTTTGTCATAGGGAATATCCAGGACTTTATGCACCCTGTCATAGTGATCGTTCTTCCAGTTTTGATACACCCACTGATAGGTAACGGAAGTATCTTCCAGGTTTTTCATGGGTCTCAGGTCCCACAGGTCCGAGCGGTCGAGCGAAAAGCGTAACATTGTATCCTTTTGCCAAACCAGCTCTCCCAGCCGGCCGTTTCCCAGAGGGATCGCATCATCCCACCGTGTGGCCAGCGAGGCAAAGACCAGATCATGGGAGGAGGGCACGGGATGATCCATGGTTGAGGTACATGAAAAGGAGATGACGGCCAGGATCAGCAGTAAAAGGCCGGTCAGGAGGGAAATTTTGTTCTTTCCGGGAATGTGCATGGTAAAAAGATCAAATGTTTAAAGACCTGCAAAAGGAGTACGGCTCACATAAAGCGCATACGCTTTGATCCTGCCGTTGGGAGAATCCTGGCGGGGCAGGTACATCATGCCTGCGATCTTTTGTTCTTTCCCAAGGTCCAGGATCAGCAGGTGGGGATGCTTCGGCTGGACGCCCATCCACTGGGTATGCCAGAAAGAAGTGGCCTGCAGATCGAAGACATTGGAAGCGTTACCGTCACCGCCGCCCAGGTCTTCGCTGTCGGCATACAGGACTTTCCATTTCCCGCGGGAGATCTTTTTCCCGGCAGGGTCCAGCAGGTAGAGCTCAGCCACCGTGGTAAAAGGATCGCCGCGTTGGGAGCTGAGGGCCTCCAGGGCAAAATACCTCCCCGTGACCGGAGAGAATTTAACCGTTTGCCAGGCTTTCCCCGCCGGAAAGCTGCCTTTGGCCACCGGATGCAGGGCGCTGAGATCAGGATCTTGCCCCGCCTTCCTGTGGCGCACCACTCCCGGCACATGCAACTCGTTGAGGATGGGCTGGTCCAGTCCCTGCAGCTCCGGTTTCTCCGGACCGTTCATATCGAGGATGATCACCTCGTTCTCTCCTTTCTTCAGCCAGGGACCCGGCAGGTACATGGTCTGCGTGGGACCGATATTCCAGAAACGTCCCAGGCCATGGCCATTGATCCACACCAGCCCCTTGTTCCAGGTACGCATGTCCAGAAAGACATCCCCGGTCTTGTCCAGTGTGAAAACGGCCCTGTAAAAAGCCGGCTGATCGGTCTTCCCGGTCTTCCCGAAATGAAGTCCCTCAGGTGCGTTGTCGCTACTGAGAGGAAAAGGAAACACGGTCCAGCCGGTGATCTCCTGTGTATGGCCGGAATCATCCATGAATTCCACTTTTTTTGTAATGCCTTTCCGGTCGTGAAGATACCCGCCGTAATTGACCCTGCCCATGGCCTCCACGAAGATGTCCAGCCGGGCCTCTTTTCCGTGGGCAGGGATCTCCACAATGTTGTTGGTCTTTCTGCGGTCGATCGTCGCGATACGTTTGCCGTCCAGCAGGATGACCGCATAATCGTGTACCTCATCGATATGGATCTTTTTCTTTTCCCCGGCAGCAGGGAGGGTGGTGCGGTACACAATGAAACCATACCCCTCGTCATACTGTTCCATGTTGCGGGGACGCTCGTCCGGAATCCCCTCCGGCAGGTTATCAAACACCGGGGCCATTTCCGTCACCTCAAACGCCGGGATCGTGATAACGGGATTTCGGGCCGGCGGATCCGGCAGTGTCTCTCCTTCCTGCAGATATTTCGAGAAAAGGTCCCGGATGGCGTCAAACTTCTCCGTTTCCCATCCGGCCTCGCTGATGGGCGCATCATAATCGTAGCTGGAGGTCTGGGGAGAGAAAGGAGGACAGTTGGCTCCCGACCAGAGGCCAAAAGAGGTGCCTCCGTGGGCCATGTAGATACTGAAGGAGGCCCGGTGGTCCAGCATCCATTTAAGGTTATCAATGATCGGCTGCGTTTGTCCGGTATGGTGCGGTTTCCCCCACGAATCGAACCAGCCGGGGTAATACTCCCCGCACATCAGGGGTCCTTCCGGCTGCAGCTTGCGCAAAGCCTTGAAAGCCCCTTTGGGGTTGCCGCCGAAATTCACTACGCTGAACAGGTCGCTCCGCTTGTCGTTGACCATCTGCGAAGGACCGTCGCAGGCAAACAAAGGCACCTCAAACCCCACCTCTTTCAGCATATCCCGCAACATACCCATGTAAACGGTATCGTTACCGTAACTGCCGTATTCGTTCTCTACCTGCACCATGATGATCGGGCCTCCCCTGGTGATCTGCAAAGGGGCCAGTTGCTTCCCTACCCGGGTAAGGTACTCTTTCACATGCTCCATGTAAAAGGGATCGCGCGTTCTCAGCTTCAGGTCCTTATTTTTCAGCAGCCACCAGGGAAATCCTCCAAACTCCCATTCCGCACAGGAATAAGGCCCCGGCCGAAGGACCACATACAGCCCCTCTTTCTGGGCCAGACGGCAGAATTTCGCCACATCCCTGTGTCCTGCAAAATTGAACTCCCCGGGCTTCTCCTCATGGGCGTTCCAGAACATATACGCACAGACGGTATTCAGCCCCATGGCTTTGGCCATTTTCAGACGGTGTTCCCAGTAAGCTTCGGGAATACGCATAAAATGCATCTCTCCCGAACGCACCACATAAGGCTTCCCGTTGAGGAGAAAATCCTTTTGCCCGATCTCAAAGGTCCCTTTCTTCTCCTGCTGACAGGAGATCAGCAGGGGCACAAGAAAGATCATCAAAGAGAAAATAACGGTTTTTTTGAACATGACAGATGGTTTTTGGATGGATCAATACGGATTAAATTGCTTATTTTGTATTTTTTGTGGCTAATTTATTTAAAATTCCGGGCTTCTGACCGGATCATGATCAATAAAACAGGTAAAATAATGAAAATATTAGGGAAATTTTCTTTCGGTACAGGCGACCGTTTTGGTATGCAGGGCAGGGCCCAGCTGGAAGCCGTCGCAGAAGCAGCAAAATGGGGTACTGAGATCATCCCCGTCTGGAACAAATCTTTCCGCGAACATTCGATCGTGGGGACCACCCCGGAAGATACACGTACCGAAGCGGACGACGCCGTGAAAGCATTGGGATGGCAGGGGGCTTATTTTGTGGATGCCGACCACATCAACCTGTCCAACGTGGATGCTTTCATGCCCTGGTCCGATTTTTTCACCATGGATGTGGCCAATGCCATCGGCAAGCCGGTCTCCCCGGAGGAAACGGAAGCTTTCATCGCCGACAATGCCACACCCGACGGGGTGATCGCCCTGCCGGGCATGGACCGGCCCATTCCTGCCGATGAAACATACCTCCGGCACTTTGCCGGGCAATACCTGAATGCCATCCGCGAAGCATCCGGGATCTATCAGCACATCGCCGCCGGAAAAGACCCCGAAACCTTTGTGGTGGAGGTCTCCATGGATGAGGTGGACACGCCGCAGTCACCGGCCGATCTTTATTTTATTCTTAAGTTGCTGGCCGGGCAGGGCATCCCCGTGCAGACCATCGCTCCCCGTTTTTCGGGACGGTTCAACAAAGGGGTGGATTATGTGGGGGACCTGAAAAAATTCGAGCAGGAGTTCGAGCAGGATCTGATCGTTCTCAGCTATGCCCGGGCCCATTTTGATCTGCCGGACAGCCTGAAGCTGAGTATTCACTCCGGCAGTGACAAGTTCTCCATCTATCCCGTCATGGGCCGGCTGGTACGCAAATATGACCAGGGCCTGCATGTTAAAACGGCCGGTACCACCTGGCTGGAAGAGCTGATCGGTCTGGCTCTCTCCGGCCCCGAGGCCCTGGAGATGGTGAAAGAGATCTACACCGAAGGGCTCCGCAGGATGGATGAGCTCACCGCTCCCTATGCCGAGGTGATCGATATCGACAGGTCGGCGTTACCGGCACCCGAAGAATTTGATAAGTGGGAGGGAGATCAGATCGCCGCCACCCTGCGGCATATCCCCGGCAATGCACGTTTTAACCCGCATGTACGCCAGCTGATGCACGTAGCTTACAAACTGGCTGCAGAACGCGGGGAAGAATACCTCAGCCTCGTAAGGAAAAATGAAAGGACCATCGCTCCCCAGGTAAAGGAGAACCTGCTGGAACGGCACCTGCAAAGGCTTTTGGGGAGGGAATGAATGGATCGCATCATCAATTTTCCATCCTTCCTTCCTTTTGCCTTTTGCCTTTCTTCGTCCTCCGTAGTCCCGATTCAACGGGACGAAGGAGGATTACTTTTGCCTTGAAAGTATGGAGTGTGGAGGTTGGAGTTAAAAGTTAAAAGTGAGCTAAAGTTAAAAGTTGGGCTCTCTTCGCGATACTTTGCGGAATCTTGGCGTAACTTGGCGTAATAGTCAGTCATCCACCTGATTAAGTTGTTACGCAAAGGTACGCAAAGATGCACGCGAAGAGCCACAAAGGAACAACGCATTACCTGGCCTCCCGGTACTCCTTATCATGTAAGAAGTGTGGAGTGTTGAGTACTTGGAATACTTGGAGGTTGGAGTTAAAAGTTAAAAGTGAGCTAAAGTTAAAAGTTTGAGATTCACCCAGCACTTAGTACCCAATACCCCTTTTGCCTTTTGCCT
>WFRO01000477.1 GCA_015486475.1 Bacteroidales bacterium | reverse complement strand
TCCAACAAGCTGCCCATGGAGGTGCTGCGTGACATCCTGCTGGGCGCCCGCGAGAAATGTGCCGAAGCAGGCATCCCCATCCTGGGGGGCCATACCATCGACGATGAGGATCCTAAGTTCGGGCTGGTGGTCACCGGCCGGATCCACCCCGGCAAGATCCTTACCAACAGCGGCGCCCGGCCCGGCGATGTGCTGATCTTCACCAAGCCCCTGGGCACCGGCATCATCACGTCGGGCATTAAACAGGGGAAAGTGTCCGATGAAATGAAAGAAAGGGTCATACGGCAGATGGCCACACTCAACAAAACCACTGCGGAGACGATGCGATCCTTTGACGTGCACAGTGTCACCGACGTGACCGGCTTCGGCCTGCTGGGCCATCTCAGCGAGATGACCCGCGGCAGCAAGGTGCAGGCGGAGATCCGTTATGAAGATGTGCCGGTACTGCCGGGCGTGGAGGAACTGGTCGATCAGAACGTAGTACCCGCCGGCACCCGTAACAACCTCGACTACACCGCTCTCTGGACACACTATGCAGATCATATTACCCCAAAACAGAAACTTATCCTCAACGATGCCCAGACCTCGGGAGGTCTTCTCATCGCTCTCACTGAAAATGAGAGTAAGGACCTGCAGACAGCCCTCAACAGAGCGGGGGTGGAAAATTGGATCATAGGAAAGATCGTACAACCGGGAGAAGGAGAGATCTACATCCGCTGACACCCGGGGAGAGCAGAAACACCTGCACTTTTTCAGGAACAGGGATCCTCTCCGCCCCGGCTGTAAACGGGAACTGTAGATTCATCTCACACAAAACTTTTTTTGGAAAAAAAATAGTTTATATTTGTGTTAGATAACACGCAGGGCCCCATCAAGCATGACGCAGCACAGGAAGAGACACCAGGCACAGGAGGGATCACCCGGAAAAAGAGAGGATCACAGGGATCTCTTTGAAGAGGTATTTCAGAAGATCAATCTAAGTGCCCTGCTGTTCGATCAGGAAACCGGGAAGGTACTCAACGTCAATAAAGAATTCCTGCTCCAGACAGGATTCCCGGGGGAGGACATAGTGGACCAACCTCTCTCCTCCCTGCCCCTGTTCCATGACGCGCTGGACAATGAAAAGATCAAGCAGCGCCTGAAAGAGAACAGGAGAAACAAAAATCTGCGTACTTATTTTACGGATCAATGCGGAAAAAAGAGGGTTTTTCTTTTTTCCACCACTCCCCTTGTGTTGGAAGACCGTCAGGTGCATCTCATCACGGCCCACGATATCACCGAAGAGGTGAACCGTATCAGTTTCCAGGAGACGCTTTACACGCGCTTCCGCACTGTTATCAACAACATCAGCACGGCCGTCATACTCTTTAAGGTCGAAGATAACGGAGAACGCTTCATTTATCTCGACATCAACAAGGCCGCGGAGGAAATGGACAAGGTTAAAAAGGAAGATGTCATAGGAAAAGAGCTCAGAGAAGTTTTTCCCAATGCTACCAAACACGGTTTTCCGGCCATATTCCGAAAGGTCTGGGAAACGGGCGGATCTTCATTCCATCCGGTCTCTTACAAGGACAGGGAGGGGAAACGCCGTTGGCGGGATGCATTCGTTTATAAGCTGCCGGGTAATGAATTACTGCTGACCTACGACGACCGGACCCCTCAGAAACTCTACCAGAAAGAGATCAAGGAGAGTGAGAAAAAGTACCGCGAATTGGCCGACCTGCTGCCGATCGTCGTGTTCGAGACGGACCGCGACGGGATCATCCATTATGCCAACAAGCTGGCGATGAAAGTGTTCCGTTACTCCCGCGAAGATCTGGAAAGCGGACTACGGCTGGAATATATGGTCGTTCCGGAAGAGCGGCTCAAGGCCCGGCGCGAGATCTACTATCAGATCCGGGGCGGCGCGAACAAAACGCCCAAAGAGTTCACCGGCATCAGAAAGGATGGCACCACTTTCCCGGTAAGTTTTTCCGTGAGTCCCATCATCCGGGACAGTGACTTCCAGGGTGTCCGGGGCATACTCATCGACCTGACCGAGCAGAAGAACATCCAGGAACAGATCAAGCGCGACAAAACTTACCTGGAGAGCCTCATCCAGGGAGCTCCCGAGGCGATCATGCAAACCTTCAAGGACGGCACCATCCTGCGCATCAACAAGGAGTTCACCCGACTGTTCGGATATACGGAAGATGAAGTGCTGGGGCGCCAGGTGAGCGAAGTGCTGTATCGCGACAACGAGGAGCTGAAAAAGAAGGGAGAAAAGATGATCCGCAGGATCGCCAAAGGAAAGCCCCAGAGTGCAGAGACCATACGTTACCACAAGGACGGCACCCCTGTGCCGGTATCCCTGCTGGGCAGCCCCATCATCCTCGATGGCAGGATCATCGGCGTTTTCGTTATCTACAGGGATATCTCCGAACGCAAGAAAAACGAAAGGATCACAGAAACCATCCTCAATATCTCCACGGCAGCCCTGACCACCCATACCCTGTCGGATTTCTTTGAGCTGATACGCGACGAGCTCTCCCATATCATCAACACCAGGAACCTCTTCATCGCCCTGTATGACAAAGAGAAGGACACCCTAAACTTCCCGCTGCACATGGACGAAAAAGACGGAACCGAGACCTTTCAGGAGGTGCCGGCCCGCAAGACCCTCTCGGGGTATGTTATCCGGCACCGCAAACCTGTGTTGATGTATGAGGATGAGATGATAGCCCTGGAAGAGCAGGGAGAATTCGACAAGGTGGGCACGCAGTCGAAGATATGGCTGGGGGTACCCCTGGCGGTGGATGACGAGATCATCGGTATCATCAGCATACAGGATTATGAGAACGAAAATGCTTTCACCGGCAACGACCTGAAGATCCTGCGGATCATCTCCAACCAGATCGCCCTGGCCATCAAACACAAACAGGCCCAGGAGCTGTTACGCGTCGCCAAAGAGAGAGCCGAGGAGAACGCCCGCTTCAAGGAGCAGTTCCTCTCGACGATGAGCCATGAGATACGCACTCCGCTGAATGCCATCATCGGCATGACACGCCTCCTGGCAGATACCGATCCCACCCCGGGACAGATCGACTATATCAAGGCGCTGGAGGTCTCAGGGAGCAACCTGCTCCGGCTGATCAACGACATCCTCGACTACAGCAAACTGGAAGCCGGCAAGATGGTCATCGAAGAGATAGAGTTCAACCCGGTCGAGCAGATCGGTATACTGACCAGCTCTTACCGGTATATCGCAGAAGAAAAAGGATTGCAGTTCCTCGCCGACGTCGACGAGGAGATCCCCGACCGTCTTCTGGGAGACCCCACGCGCATTAACCAGATCCTCACCAACCTCATCGGCAACGCCATTAAATTCACCCATGAAGGTGCGGTGACCCTTTCTTTGCGGCTGATAAAGGATGAACAGAGCCAGGTGCTCCTGGAATATTCCGTAGCCGATACGGGCATAGGCATCCCCGAAGAAAAACTGGAAAATATTTTTGAGAGTTTCACCCAGGCAGACAAAGCTACCACCCGCAAATTCGGCGGTACGGGACTGGGACTCTCCATATCCCGGAAGCTGGCGGAGCTGCTCAACAGCCGCATAGAGGTGGCCAGTAAGGTAGGTGAAGGAACCCGTTTTTCTTTCGTGCTGCGCATGAAAAAGATCAAAGATGCAGGCAGCGGGTACGAAAAAGACACGCTGGATGAGATCATCGGGGTGCTGAAAGGAAAAAAAGTGCTCATCGCCGAGGACAACGCCCTCAACCGTATCGTCGCCATCAAAAGCATGAAAGACTGGGGCATGGAGATCGACCAGTGTGAGAACGGCCGGGAAGCCGTCAGCATGGTCGAAAAGAACTTCTATGATGCGATCCTGATGGATCTGCAGATGCCGGAAATGGATGGCTATGAGGCTACACACGCTATACGCC
>WFRO01000476.1 GCA_015486475.1 Bacteroidales bacterium | reverse complement strand
GACATAGGAGGGCCGCAGGTCCCTGCCCTCGCTCACATGGTCTACGAACATTTTATATGTATTCTCGATCTGGGTGGTGAGGAAAGCTTTCTCGCCCGGTGACAGCGGCCGGTAGAGTGAGCCGAAATCGGCATAGCGGTTGGTCTTTTCCACGTCGAAAGTGATGCCCAGTTTATCATTCATCAGCTTCTGCAGGTCGGGGATGAGGCCGAAGACGCCGATGGAGCCGGTGAGGGTCACCGGCAGGGTGAAGACGCTGTCGGCGGGGGAGAGGATGTAATAGCCCCCCGAGGCGGCATAGGTACCCATGGAGGCTACCACCGGCTTGGTCTGCTCCGCCAGGCTCACCTCGCGCCAGATGATATCGGAGGCGAGGGCGCTGCCCCCGGGCGAGTTGACACGCAGGACAATGGCTTTGACCGAACTGTCCTCACGGGCTTTCCGGATCGCGTTGGCGAAATGTTTGGCCCCGATGTTGTTGTCGGCACCGTCTCCCATGACGATATCGCCAAAAGCATAGACGATGGCGATCTTATCTTCGGGAAGATCTCTCTTTTTCGGCAGTACCTTGGTGTATTTGGACATGGAAACAAGATGCAACTTTCCTGAAGTACCGGACAGTTGCTTCAGCTCGTCGAGTACCTCATCCCTGTACCGGATGCCGTCCACCAGCCCGTATTTCACGGCTGCCTGCGGGCTGTCGATGAGCAGGTTGTCGGCGAGCCTGTTCAGCTCTTCCGGTGTGAGATCCCGTGCAGCTCCGATGCTGTCCAGCAGATAACCCCAGATGGAGTTCATGTACACCCGTATCTGTTCCCGGTTCTCTTTGCTCATATTTTCGCGGATGAAAGGTTCCACAGCACTCTTGAATTTACCGTGCTTGACCACCTGCACCCGGACACCCAGTTTTTCCAGGGCTTTTTTGTAAAACATGATCTCGGAGCGCAGGCCGGTGAACTGCATGGTGCCGGCCGGGTTCAGATAAAGGGTGTCGGCTGCGGTGCCCAGGTAGTAGGCCGACTGCAGAAGAATATCGGGACAATAAAAAAGGACGAACTTGCCGGAGGTCTTGAAATCCAGCAGGGCATTGCGGATCTCCTCTACCGTGCCTATGCCGGGATAACCGGTACCTGCTTCCAGGTAGATGCCTTTGATCTGGTCGTCCTCTTTGGCTTTCCGGATATTGGACAGGATGTCGTTCAGACCGGTGACTGTCTGCAGGTTCATGTTGAAAGGATCCATGCCGTAGAAAGGGAAGGCCGGAGTCCTTTCGGGCACATTGGCAGAAAGATGGAAATAGAGGACGGAGTTATCCTTTATTTCTACCGGTTTTTCAGAGGTCATCATAGAGCTCATGATCCCCAGGGTTCCCAGCAGGAAGAAGGAGATCAGGAGGAACGAGATGAACACGCCGACGATGGTGGCCAGGGTATATTTCAGAAAGCTTTTCATAACAAAGTGTTTGGAATAATTAATATTGCTTAAAGATACGAACCAGAGTTGTATTTTTGCAAACGGAGCAAAAAATTTTCTTATGGTGGCGGAAGAAGTCATTTTGTTGCTGGGAGGGAACCGCGGTGACCGCCGGATGATCCTGCAGGAGGCCCTGGCACAGCTGGGTGAGCAGGCAGGAGAGATCGTAGCCGTATCTTCTTTGTACGATACCGAGCCGTGGGGTTTTGAGGACCCGGTCCCTTTTCTGAACTGTGCCGTGATGCTGCGTACCTCCCTTTCTCCGGAAGAATTGCTCAGGGTCACGCAGGGCATTGAACGGGCGATGGGCCGGGAGAGGCACGGGGAGGGTTACGAGGGCCGCACCCTTGACATAGATCTTCTTTTTTTCGGAGAGAGGGTCATCGATACGCCGGATTTGCAGGTGCCGCATCCCCGCCTGGCGGAGCGTCGTTTTGTCCTGGTGCCGGTGGCAGAGATCGCTGCCGGCACCGTACATCCTGTGACGGGCCTGACCGTCGGAGAGATGCTGGAACGGTGCGCCGATAAAAAATGGGTTAGAAAAGCGGGCGTTCTTAACCTTTGATCTTTTTCCGGATCGCTTCGGTCTCCTTTTCGAATCCCGGTTTGCCCAGGAGGGCGAACATATTGCGTTTGTATGCCTCCACCCCCGGCTGGTTGAAAGGGTTGACGCCCAGGAGGTATCCGCTGATGGCGCAAGCTTTCTCAAAGAAATAGATCATCTGGCCCAGGTGGTATTCGTCCAGTTTTTCGATCGTGATCTTTATGTTGGGTACGCCGCCGTCCACATGGGCCAGGAGGGTGCCCAGCTCAGCCATTTTGTTCACCTCGTCATAGCGTTTTCCTGACAGGTAGTTGAGCTTGTCCAGATCGTCCGCATCCTCCGGGATGATCACTTTCCTTTCCGGTTTTTCTATGGAGAGGACAGTCTCAAAGAGGATCCTTTCTCCCTCCTGGATGTATTGTCCGAGGGAGTGCAGGTCGGTGGTGAAGTCAACCGATGCCGGATACAGTCCTTTGCCGTCCTTTCCTTCGCTCTCGCCGAAGAGCTGTTTCCACCATTCGGCAAAGAAGTGCAGTTTGGGCTGGTAGTTGGCCAGGATCTCGATCTTCTTGCCTGCTTTGTACAGCAGGTGCCGGGCGGCAGCATACTGGGCTGCAGGGTTCTCATGGAAGGTACGGGCGGGGCAGGTGAGGTCTTCCATGTCGGCAGCACCCTGCACCAGGGTGCGGATGTCGTATCCGGCCAGGGCTATGGGCACCAGTCCCACGGGTGTCAGCACCGAGTAGCGTCCGCCGATGTCATCGGGGATAACGAAGGAGCGGTATCCCTCCCGGCCGGCCAGGGTGCGCAGGGCTCCTTTGTGAGCGTCGGTGATGGCGATGATGCGTTTCCCGGCCTCCTCGCGGCCAATCTTTTCTTCCAGGTGCTTTTTCAGGATGCGGAAAGCCATGGCCGGCTCGGTGGTGGTGCCCGATTTGGAGATCACCACCAGTCCGTACTCTTTTTCTTCCAGCACATCCATCAGCTCGGCGATATAATCTTCGGAGATATTGTTTCCGGCGAAAAAGATCTCCGGGTGCACTCCTACTGCAGGTTTTTGGGTGAAATTATGGGCCAGGGCGGAGATCACGGCCTTGGCGCCGAGGTAAGAGCCGCCGATACCGATGACCACGATCGCGTCACACTGCTGCCGCAGGGAGGCGGCCGCCTCCTCCACCTCTTCCAGAAAAGAGCTCTTGATGGACGAGGCCAGATCGACCCAGCCCAGGAAATCGTTGCCGGGGCCTTTTTTCTGGTGGACCATGACCACTTTGTCCAGGGCTTCACCGGCCATGGCGTCTATTTCCTTTTGTGTAATGAAAGGGCTGAGATGATCGAGAGAGAGTGTGAGGCTCATGGGGGAAAAGTTAAAAGTTAAAAGTGACTAAAGTTAAAAGTTTTGTGCGTGGGCGACCCAGGCTTTCACCTCTTCCTGGGAGGGGTTCTTCAGTCCCAGCTTATGTTTTTTGTTGTAGGAGGTGATGTCGTTGAAGAGCTTTCCGGGCTTGATCTCTTTGAGACTCTCCACTGTCAGGAAGCCCAGGCCCTGGATAACCGGCACCCACTCTTCGGGGATGCCGAGGTCCAGGAATTTCTCTTTGGGGTCGATGACCGGTTTTTTCTCGGGGCGCATCTGCGGGAAGAAGATCACGTCCTGTATGGAGTGTGCGCCGGTCATGATCATGGTGAGGCGGTCGATGCCCACGCCCAGTCCTGCCGTGGGGGGCATGCCCAGCTCGAGGGCTTTGAGGAAGTCCTCATCGAGCATCATGGCCTCCTCGTCGCCGCGTTTGCCGAGCAGCAGTTGTTGCTCGAAGCGTTCCCGCTGGTCGATGGGGTCGTTCAGCTCGGAGAAGGAGTTGGCCAGCTCCTTGCCGTTGACGATCACCTCGAAACGTTCCACCAGCCCCGGCTTGGAACGATGCTTCTTCGACAGGGGGGACATTTCAATGGGATAGTCCATGATGATGGTGGGCTGAATGAGGTTGGGCTCGGTGGTCTCGCCGAAGATCTCGTCGATCAGCTTGCCTTTGCCCATGGAGGGATCCGTCTCCACGCCCAGCTTTTCTGCTGTTTTGCGCAGCTCCTCCTCATCCATCTCCGAGATGTCCACGCCGGCATGCTCGCGGATGGCATCGAACATGGTAAGCCGTTTCCAGGGTCTTTTGAAGTCGATCTCCCGGTCGCCATGTTTTACCTTTGTGGTGCCGTGCAGTTCCACTGCCACCTTCTCGATGAGCTGCTCAAAGAAGTCCATCATCCAGTAGTAATCCTTATAAGCCACATAGATCTCCATCTGGGTGAACTCGGGGTTGTGGAAACGGTCGAGGCCTTCGTTGCGGAAGTCCTTGGCAAATTCATACACACCGTCGAAGCCGCCCACGATGATCCTTTTCAGGTACAGCTCGTTGGCGATGCGCAGGTAAAGGGTCTGGTCGAGACGGTAATGGTGGGTCTTGAAGGGCCGTGCCGCCGCCCCGCCGTAGATGGGCTGCAGAACGGGGGTCTCCACCTCCAGGTAACCGTGTTCGTTAAGAAAAGAGCGCATAGTGTTGACGATCTTCGTACGCTTGAT
>WFRO01000475.1 GCA_015486475.1 Bacteroidales bacterium | reverse complement strand
CTGAACATCTCCTGCACCTGTTCCGGGAGCGTTTTCAGGATCGAATCGGGCAGTTCAAAGTTCATGCCCGTCCCTGTTACCAGCTCCGCCTTCTCTTTGATCGTCATGGCGGCGATCACCTTTTTCACCGGAGCCTGACCCAATTGAGGGGTTTTGGATCCCGACTGGCAGGAAAACAGGCCTGTCACAGAAAGGATCGCGATCAGCGTGAGTAGAGAATTACTTTTTAAATTTTTCATGATGCTATGTTTTTATTACCGTAAAAATATTTTTGTAAAATTAAATATTTCCCGGACACCCGGTTAAACTATTTACTATTTTTACCGGCCGGATAAGAGATCTAAAATGTCTCTCTCCTGGTGCATGAAGAAAAACCAAATTTTACCAAAATGATACACAAGGAATATGTGAACCGTATCGTTGATCTGACCGATCCATCCAAGAACGTCATTTACAACATGAGCGTTGAGGAGGCCCGTGAGCTGATCCGGTCGGGAGACCCTGAGGCTGTCCGTAAGATCGACGGGCAATTCGCCCTTTTTTCCGTCGAAGGCAAGATCATCCGCATGGCCCGCTCCATCGGCATGCCTTTGCGTTTTTTCATCGCCAAGCTGGCAGACGGTCCGCTGCTGATACTGGCCGAACGCATTGATGCCATTTACGATTTCCTGAAAAAGGAGGGCATGGATGACCAGTTCCATCCTTCCTATACGCGTATGGCGCCGGCCCACTACATCACTACGATCCATCTGCTGGGCTGCCCCGACCCGCCGCCCGAGTTCCAGCGTTTTTTTATCCCCGAACGCAACAAATGGAAAGATATGTCGGTGGAAGAGATCGGCAAACTGTATATCGGGACGGTGTATGAAGAGATCAAAAAATGGCTGAAGAATGAAGCCAAAGAAGGTCCCGTAGGTGTAACTTTCTCGGCAGGTGTGGACAGCGGGTCGATCTTCCTGCTCACCTACCATGCCCTCCTGGAGCTGGGTGAGAGCCCTTCGCGTCTCAAAGCCTTCACCCTGACCGTTGACGGCAAAGGAGAAGACCTCCGGCAGGCCCGGGAGTTCCTGCAGGCGGTGGACCTGGAGTTTTTCCTGGAGCCCGTGGAAGTGGATCCGTCGGAGCTGAACTGGAGAGAGGCCATCCGCATCGTGGAAGATTACAAGCCGCTCGACATACAGGATGCTACGGTGAACATTGCCTTGCTCAAAGCAATACGCCGGCGTTATCCCGACTGGAAGTACCTGCTGGACGGTGACGGCGGGGATGAGAACATGAAAGACTATCCCATCGAGGAGAACCCCGAGCTGACCATCCGCAGTGTGCTGAACAACCCCCTGTTGTATCACGAGGGATGGGGTGTGGGCAAATGGAAACACTCTCTCACCTATTCCGGCGGACTCAGCCGCGGTTATATGCGTTCGTACGCCCCGGCAGATATGCTTGGCTTCCGGGCTTTCAGTCCTTATACCCTTGAAAATGTGATCGAGATCTCCGAGGGGATCCCTTTCATTGACCTCACGGACTGGGATCATGAAAAACTGTACCGGCTCAAAGGGCAGGTGGTGGCAAGCGGCGTGAAAGCCGTGACCGGCATGAAGATGCCGGTGTATGAGAAAAGAAGATTCCAGCACGGTGCCCTGGAGAGAAACAGATTTGATGAGCTGTTCCCCGAAAAAGAGACCGACTACCGTCAGGAATTTCTGGCTATGTACGAACAACAATCCTGACACCCCTTTTTGATGAAAAAACGGTATCTCAGCTTCCTGGTCCTGCTGGTATTGCTCCTGCCCTCCTGTCACCAGCAGGAGGAGCAGGATCATTCCCTGACCGTAAAGGGATACATGCGGCAGGGCATCCCTCCCATAAACAGACCCTGGACCAATGATGAGTTTTCAGCAGCGGTCAATATCCTCCAACTGATCAAAACAAAAGACTCCCTGGCCCTGCCCCGGTATGACAGTAAGAAGTCAGGACCTCTGTTCCGGCACATGATCAGCATGGACAACCTGGCCTTTCTGAACAATGATCTTTTCTCCCTCCATGACAAGACCTTCATGTTGCAGAATTTTCTCAACATAGAAGGGCAACTGACCGGTCTTTACATGAACCGGAATAGCGGACAACAGTATTACAGCCGGGAGCTTATTCAATTGTATATGTTCGCCATCGCCATCACGCAGAAGATGCTGGACCTGGCCTATGCCATCAACATCTCCGAGAACCGGGATGCCCGTTGCATGAAGTCGGGGCTGCCTGCCGTACAGCATCTCTATGAGAAGATGCTGGTATTTGTGGTGAAAGAGCAAACGCATCTCTCTTCCTACCGTACCGATGATCTTGAAGCATTGAGCGACACGGTCGGTGCCGCCATCACAAAAAACAGCGACTGGTTCGCTCCGCAGACACGGTACTTACTGAAAGCAGAGTTGCAGAACGTGGCAGAGCATACCTCTTCCGAAAAGATAAAGAAAGAATACCTGGGTCTGATACAGGATCTGGAGCTGGAAGCCAAAGACCCGGAAAGACAGGTTTCTCCGGAAAATAATCCGAAAGGTTCGTTTTGATCTGATGGGTGACGCATTGACAGATCGTGTTACCGGCCATAACAGATACCCTGATCTCAGGATCGATGACCGGTGGATCGTTTCGCAAAGAGGACCGAAGAACAGGGTCGATCCGTACAAACCTTATGCTTTTTTCACAGAGAAAGAGCGGATGCCTTCCGGCATTGTGGAGGAGGTGGCCACCCTTTTCCTGACCAACAGCGAATGTCCTTTCAAATGTCTCATGTGTGATCTGTGGAAAAACACCACGGACGTCCCCGTGCCGCCGGGGGCCATCCCTGCCCAGATCGAATATGCCTTGCCGGGGCTGCCCTCCGTCCGGCATATCAAACTGTACAACAGCGGAAGTTTTTTCGATCCGCGGGCCATCCCCCCGGAGGATCACAAAAGGATCGCCGGTCTTTTAGAACCATTCGATACTGTGATCGTGGAAAGTCATCCTGCCTTTATCGGCGAGCGCACCCTGGTTTTCAGCAGGATGCTGTCCGGCCACCTGCAGGTGGCCCTGGGACTGGAGACGGTACACCCGGAGATCCTCCGCCGGCTGAACAAAAAGATGACGATCGACCGGTTCGACAAAGCAGTCCAGTTCCTCCTGAGCCACGATATAGAGGTACGGGCCTTTATTCTGCTGAAACCACCCTTTATGACCGAAGAAGAAGGAGTGCTGTGGGCCCAAAGATCGCTTGATCATGCGTTCAGCACCGGCATCCGGACCTGCATTATCATCCCGGTAAGGGAAGGCAACGGCGCCCTGGAAGCCCTGACCCGGACAGGATACTTCGAACCTCCCGATATGCAGTCGGTGGAAAAAGTGCTGGAATACGGGATCCGCCTGAAAAAAGGCCTTGTTTTCGCTGATCTTTGGGACATCCAACGTTTCTCTGCATGCGATCAATGCACAGAACAAATAAAAAAAAGACTCTCTGCCATGAACCTCTCCCAGGAGATCCCTCCCCCGCATAACTGTTCATGTACAGACGTTACAGACTGATAATCTTGTCAGTAGCTTCATCGATATCCCTTCCCGGATCCTCGTACATTTATAAAGGTAGCAGTCCGGATCCTGTTTTAAACTTATGCTCATAATAATTTAAGTAAATTTATTTTTTTTTAACAGTTTTTTTTAATTTTATGCCCCAAACTTTTTCACGACAGAGGCAGACAGAAACTAAAGGTATGACAGACAAAGCGAGAAGAAAAATCCTGAAACTTTTACCGGTCCCGGTCCTGTTTATGGCAATCCTTTCCATGGCATTGTATTCTTGTCATTCGGACAAGGGATCATCGGCTACAAAGGAAAAAGTAAAAAAGGCTGATCTCCCCCCTTCCAACGGTGAACTTTTTCAGACGATCACGAAGGAGGCCGGGATCGATTTCGTACGCACCATCGGGGATGCTCACCTGAGCAACCTGGTCGAGTCGGATGGCGGAGGCGCCGCTTTTCTGGATTATGACCAGGACGGATATCTGGATCTTTATGTCAGCAATGGCAATTATAACAAGATCCTGAGCCGGAATGAAAAAGAGGCCGATGTAAAAGATTCGGAAAATCATCTGTTCCGCAACCTGGGCAACGGTGCTTATGAGGATGTGACGAAAAAGACGAAGACCGGAGACCGGGGATATGGCATGGGGGTTACGGTCGCTGATTTCAACAATGATGGTTACCCGGATATCTATGTCAGCAATTTCGGGCCCAATGTTCTTTATGAGAACAAGGGGGACGGGACTTTCAAAGATGTGACCAAAAAAGCCGGCGTGGCCGGGGATGAATGCAGTGTAGGGGCCGTATGGCTCGATTATGACAAAGACGGCAACCTGGACCTGTATGTGGGGAACTATATTGATTTTGATCCCAAGTACAACTACTATTATGCTCCGGACGGTTTTCCGGGCCCCATGGCTTACGACGGGCAGGCGGATGTATTGTATCACAACAACGGTGACGGCACTTTCACGGATGTGACCAAAGAGATGAACGTGTACAATACCGATGGCCGTGCCATGGGTGTGGGCGCTG